>CAZRHX010000035.1:0-9025 GCA_964599855.1 uncultured Tissierella sp.
TCTAAACCTTCTTCTTTTTTCATAGATAGAATATTCTCTAAAGCTATATTTAAAGCATTATTTAAAACTTCCCAAATAGAGTCTTCATCTAAATCTCTTTTTTTAGTTTTTACAATCTCAGGTATATTTAATATGTTATTTAAACTTATATTATCTTCTAGGTTTAAATAACATATTAATTCTTCTAAAGCATTATAATAAGAATTTGCAAGTTCATTATCTATCTTTATATCTATTTGACTTTCACTTAAATATTCTAAAGATATATACATATCTATTTTACCTCTAAATAATTGACCTTTTATTTTCTTTTTTATAGTCTCTTCTAAATAACTAGTTTGTCTAGGTATTTTAACATTTATATCAATATATCTATGATTTACAGATTTAATTTCTATCTTAAATTTATATAGGTCATTCTCATACTCACCTCTACCATATCCTGTCATGGACATTACCAAATCTAATCACTCCTTTTAAATTAAAGTCTTTGATAAATTATTATATATTTAAATATTTATATTATCTAGTCTTTGTTACGTTTTCTTAATATATCCTTTTCATCTGAATTATTATAAGTTTAAAGGATTTTATTAGCTTTTCTTTATAAAACAGATATTAAATGATATACTTAAAATTAATACTAATTTGAAATTGGAGGAATACACCCATGGCATTTGATGGTATAGTAACAAATACAGTTGTATCAGAATTAAAACAGGCCTTAATTGGAGGTAGAGTAGATAAAGTATATCAACCTGAAAAAGATGAAATATTAATATATATTAGAAATAAAGGAGAAAACTACAGATTGTTAATTTCTTCTGCTAGTAATAATCCTAGAATTTATCTCACTAATAACACTAAACAAAATCCACCAGGGCCCCCAATGTTTTGTATGCTTTTAAGAAAACATTTAATTGGAGGAACTGTATTAAATATTGAACAATTTAATTTAGATAGAATAATATTAATGGATATATCTGCTTTAGATGAATTAGGAGATCCATCTGAAAAAACTTTGATAATAGAGATAATGGGAAAACATAGTAATCTAATATTTTTAGAAAAAGAAACTCTAAAAATATTAGATTCTATTAAAAGAGTATCTTTTGATATGAGTAGAGTAAGACAAATTCTACCTGGAAACACTTATGTTTACCCACCTGATCAAGATAAACTTAATCCTTTAATGACTTCTAAAGAAGAATTTTTAAACTTAATATATGCAGAAAAGCAAAATACTCACAGTTATAAATTTTTTTACTTTAATTATATGGGACTAAGTCCGCTTTTAAAGCTAATATAGATATAAAAAGAGCTCTAGGAACTTTGTCATCATTAGAAATTCAAGCATTATATGAAAGTTTTTATAATATAATACTAAAAGTTAAGTCGGAAAATTTTAATCCCTTATATATAAAAGGTAATCAAGGAGAAATATTAGCATTTTATTCTTTAGATATTCATATGTTTGGTGAAAAAAACAAATTTTACTTACCCACTATCTCAAAAGTATTGGATATAGTCTATAGTTCAAAAGACAACTTTGATAGAATCTCTCAAAAGTCCCAATCTATAAAAAAATCTATTCAAACTAAACTTGATAGAACTATAAACAAACTTTCAAAACAAGAAAAGGAATTATTGGAAAGTAAGGATAGAGAAATATATAAAATATATGCAGATCTAATTTCTGCTAATATCCATAATATCGAAGCTGGGCTAGATAGTGTCACTTTACCCAACTTCTATGATGAAAACATGGAGAATTTGAAGATACCTTTAAACAAAAAAACTTCTGCTCCACAAAATGCACAGAAATATTATAAGAAATATTCCAAATTAAAGTCTGCTGAATCACTTTTAAATGTACAGATCAAAGAAACAAAAGAAGAAATAGATTATTTGGAAAATGTATTGATAAGTATTGACCATTCAACAAAAATAGATGAAATAGATGAAATAAGAGATGAACTTATAGAAGAAGCTTATATTAGAGATACAAGTAAGGATAAAATGAGAAGAAAAAGAAAAAAGAAAAAAGAATTGAGACCATATCATTATATATCTCAAGATGGATTTGATATCTATGTAGGAAAAAACAATGTACAAAATGAATATGTTACTCTGAAATTAGCTCGTAAGGATGATTTATGGTTCCATGTACAAGGAATGCCTGGGAGCCATGTAATAATAAAAAAAGAAAATAAAGAAATACCAGATTCCACACTTGAAGATGCCTCAATACTTGCAGCCTATTATAGTAAGGCGAAAAATAGCTCCAATGTCTCTGTTGATTATACAGAAAAGAAAAACGTCAAAAAACCTGCTAACTCTAAAACAGGCATGGTTATATATGATAATTTTAAAACTATAAATATAAATCCTACAAAGGAAAAAATAGATAAAATAAAAAATATAAATTAATTTATATTTTAAGGAAGAATTTTCCAGATAAAATTCTTCCTTATTTTATTTTGACTTCATCAAATCCATCTATCTCTTTAAAATTAACATCAACTATTTCATCTTTAGATGTAGGTAAGTTTTTACCTACATAGTCTGCCCTTATAGGCACTTCTCTGTGACCTCTATCTATAAGCACTGCCAATTGAATCTTCTTAGGTCTATCATTTTCACTTATGGCATCCAATGCTGCCCTAACTGTTCTGCCAGTATAGATGACGTCATCTGTAAGTACTACTATTTTATTATCTACCTTTCCTTTAAATGCCTTATTGACAGAAGGTTCTAGATTTATTTTAGATAGATCATCTCTATACAAGCTTATATCTAGTTCATATATATTTATACTCTGTCCTTCGATTTCTTTAATTTTTTCACCTATTCTATTGGCAAATGGAACTCCTCTAGTTTTAATTCCTACAAGAACTATATCTTTAACACCCTTATTTTTTTCTATTATTTCATTTGCAATGCGTGTTATAGCTCTATTAATAGCTTTTTCATCCATTATACTTGCTTTTATCTTCATTTTATCACCTATTTATTTTAATTTTTCAATTATATCAATAAATCTCTCAGGAATTTCTGTACTAAACTCCATATATTTACAACTTCTAGGATGATTAAATCCTATCTTTATAGAATGAAGAAGCTGTTTACTTAAATTAAATTTATTATTATCTGAATATATAAGGTCTCCAACTATTGGATGTTTGATATATGATAAATGAACTCTAATTTGATGTGTCCTACCCGTCTCTAATCTTGCTCTTACTAAAGTATACTCCTCAAATCTTTCTAAAATTTCATAATAGGTAACAGCGGGTTTACTGTTTTTATAAACTACTGCCATCCTTCTTCTATCTTTAGGATCTCTTCCTATTGGTTCATCTATTACTCCATAATTCTCTTTTAAGATTCCTTTAACCAAAGCAATATATTCTCTTTTAATAGCTCTATTCTTAAAATTTTTAGATAATATTTTATGAGAAAAATTATTTTTAGCTATAATCATAAGACCAGAAGTATCCTTATCCAATCTATGAACTATGCCAGGTCTTATTTGTCCTGCTAAGTCAGATAGAGTTTTGAAATTAAATAATAATGAATTTACCAAAGTATTGCTATAATTCCCTGATGCTGGATGAACTATCATACCTTGTGGTTTATCTATTATAGCTATATCTTCATCTTGATAAATAATATCTAATGGTATGTCCTCTGGTAAAATTTCAGGATTTTTAGGATTATATATATTAACAACTATCTTATCATTGATTTTTAGTAGATATTTAGGTTTTTGTAAACCTCCATTTACTAATACATCTCCATTTTTAATCATTTGCTTAATATTAGTTCTGGAAATATCTTCTATAACTTTAGATAAATAAAAATCTAATCTTTCTAAAGTTTCTTCTTTTATATCTATCTCTATTTTTTTAATTATTTCTTCTTTCTTCATTTTAGCACCTATACTTCTATCTTATCAAATAAAATTATAAAAACTATTAAAAATGTACTTATAACTATAAAGGAATCAGCTATATTAAATACCGGGAAACTATAACTATTCTTAAATCTAAAGCTTATAAAATCAACGACATAGCCAAACCTTACCCTATCTATTAAGTTTCCTGTAGCTCCACCTATTAGCATAGCAAAAGAAAGTTTAGTAAGCATGCTTATATTATTATGGTACTTCAACAAGTAAAATGATAAAAATATAATGATAAAAATCGTTATAATTATAAAGAAGGTTCTTTTGTTTTCTAATATACCAAAAGCCGCTCCTTTATTTTCAACATAATTAAATTGTAGAAAATTTTCTATTATTACATATGGTCTACTACTTTTTAAATATTTTATAGCTGTGTACTTGCTTATTTGATCTATAAAAATTATAAATGCTATTATAAAAAACCCCATCTAATTCCTCCTGCTTTTAAATATATTTAATTTTATATTATTAAATATTAATGAAAATATAGTAAATTTAAATGGCCTTTCAGATAAGTTTACTATATTTATGCTTATACTTCTTTCTGGATATTTTTTTATTTACTATATCTAGTTAGATTAATTATATTCATCTTCATTTATATGCCTTATGTTATCTCCTGTAGAAAAAGAAGGATCTTTTGGTACAATATTATCTTCCACTATATCCTTGTATATATCTTCTACATCATATCCTAGATTTTCTTTTTTTCATTATTCTTTAATTCAAAATTCTTATAATTTACAGATTCATAGACCTTATCATCATTTCTGGAATCTTCCGAATTATTATCACCTGAACATTTTAAACAAGTTTTAGCATATAGAATAAGTTCTAATCTTCCTTTTTTTATATTTTTATTACAATTAGCACAAATTCCATATTCATTGTTTTGTATATCCTCTAAGGAAGCATCTATTTCTTTTATCACATTTCTAATTTGTTCTTTATACACTTTTTCTTAATCCATCATATAAACTTCTGTTCCTATATCCGCTGGATGATTAGCATAAGAAGATAATTCGCTATCAAATAAGTCTATATTTTCAGATTCTTCTTTTTCTTTACTCTTTAAAGGTTTTAACTGATTTTCTTTTTCTTTTAAAAGCTTATTTTTAAAATATTTTAATTTTTTTATCCATATAATAACTCTCCTCTTTAATATGATGTTATTATATTAGTATGCCCAATTATAATAATATGATACTAAATAATTAAAAAAGGGACTTAAAGTCCCTAAATTATATGAATATTGCTTCTATATTATAATTCTTATTGTACATATAAATCTATTGTTTTTGCTTCTACCTTTTATATCATATAATATAAATCTTCCAAGTCCTCTTACTGATATCATATCACCTTCTTTTATTTCCTTAGACGATTTTTCTATGACATCAAAATTCACTTTTACATTTTCAGATTTTATTATATCCATGCTTTTTTTCCTCGATAGATTAAAAGCTGAACTAATTACAGAATCAAGCCTAAGTGAGACCAGAAATTTATTTAATTCTTTATATTCAAGTTTGGGTGCTTTTATTTCATAAAGATTATGAGTATGGATTTCAATATTTTTATTTTTAACTTTTTCTAAATTATAAATCACGAAATCCCTAATTTCGGTTTTTACTAACACTATACCTGAGTTTTCATAAACTAAAACATCTCCTAATTTGTTTCTATTTAACCCTAAACTCAATATGGAACCTAAGTAATCTTTATGTTTTATATTTTTTAAATCACCTGTTATTTTAAAAGAAGATATAGGTATTTCTATATCCTCTTTCAAAATGTAATATGGATAAATAATTATTATATTTCTTTCTGAATCCTCATATCCACCATCTATCATATATTTTAAATCATCAAACTTATTTAAAACAGATTTAGCTAAATAAATTTCATAAGGATCTAAAAAATCTGTAGATTGAACTATATGCTTATTTAATACTATCTCTATCTTATCTAATACTTTTCTAATTTCAATTTTCTTTTCATTGTCCTTTATATGCTTTGTATATTTCTTTCTATCTATATACATCTCTAGAAAAACAATACTCTTTTTACTATACTAGAGATAATTCTCAGTAAAAATATAGCTACCAATGGTGAGAAATCAAAGAAACCAGTATTTATATTCAATTTTTCTATTAAACTTCTAGCAGGCGATAATATAGGTTCTGTCATATTAAAAACAAAAGCTCCTATAAAGTTATCTGAACCAATATTTATAAAGGATAAAATAATTCTTACTAAGATTAGAAATTCTATTAGATTTATTAATATGTTAAATGCTCTATAAAAAATAATCATATATCACTCCTACTTACCAAGGGAATATCCCTTTGCTTTTTAATTCTTCTTTTAATCCATCTATTTCTACATTTTCTGGTGCTAATATAAAGATATCTTTATTAACTTTTTGGATTTTACCTTCTATAGCATAAAGCGCACCATTTAAAAAATCAAAAACCTGTCTTTTTAAATTTGTATCTAATCTTTCAAAATTAATAACTACCACTTTTCTCGATTTTAAATTTTCTACTATTTCTGGAGCTTCTTCATAACTTAATGGTTCATGAACTACAATTTTTATGTTTGCATTTGTATGTATATTCATGACTTTATTATTAACCTTTTTAGTTTTTGTAGAAATTGGTATTTGAAGATCCTCTTCTCCATAAAAGTCTTCCTCCTCTTCATCGTAGTCATCAAGCCCTATAAAATATTTAAATTTATTTATCATATTACTCATTAAAACCCCTCCTAATAATTTCTTTTACCAAAGATGCCAGTCCCTATTCGAACCATATTAGATCCTTCTTCTATAGCTATTTTATAATCATTTGTCATACCCATAGACATATATTCTAATGATATATTTTCATAGTTTTTATTATTTATATCTTCTTTTAGATTATTCATCTTTCTAAATACATCTCTTAAAACTATCTCATCATCTGTAAAGGGTGCTATAGTCATTAGTCCTTTTATATTGATATTTGGAAATTTTGTCATTTCCTCTATAAATGGCATTAATTCACATACTTTAAGTCCAAATTTGCTTTCTTCTTCTGATACATTTACTTGAATTAAAGCATCTACTATTATACCATACTTTTTTGCTTGTTTGTTCATTTCTTTAGCTAAGGAGATTCTATCAAGAGAATGTATAAGTTTAACTTTATCAATTATATATTTAACTTTATTTGTTTGTAGATGTCCAATCATATGATAATTTGCATTTTCTATAGCTTTTTCTATTTCCTCTATATTTATTGTTTTAGTAACAGCTATTAATTCTACACTGTTTATGTCTCTATTTTGTTTTATAAGAATGCTTTTTATATCTTCCTTTATAGAACTTAAATTATCTTTTATATAAATTATTAACCCCCCTTTTTAATATCAGTCTAAAATTTGATTCTCTTTAAACATACTAGGTTTTAAAAGTATTTCATCATGAATGGATACTGTTCTTACACTTTCTTTTCTTGTATTTATACTTATTAAAGATTCTTTATTACCTTTCTCTATATAAGTATATTTTCCTTCGGTAGATATAGTTTTTATAGGTCTAAATTTTACTATTCCACTAAAATCTTTTATATAAACCCCCTTCTCGTCATTTTGTTCAAGTATAGTATTATTAGGAATTTTAAAGCTTTCAATACTTTCTTGAATTAATTTGACTTTAGGAAATCTAGCATTATAGAAGTCATGTAAATATTTATTAAATTTTAATACTATAACAGATTGGTTAGAAGTATTATTTATAGCTATTATATCTCCTTCAAGTTCCAAATAATTATCTTTCAAAGGATATTTTATATATAAAATATCTCCTACATTATAATTATCTATATTTTTTCTATCATCAATTTTAATAGCTAAATACCATTTAAAGTTATTTATAATTTTAAAGCCTTGAAATTCTTTTAAGGACTTAACCTTTCCATTTTTATCAATTTCTTCTTCAGGTAATTTTAACATATCATAAGTATAATTATCAAATGATTTGGCTTTAAATTTATCCTCATATCCATCAACCTCATATGATAATATACCCGAAAAACTAGTACTATCAGAATTGTTATTTTTATTGATTTCTTTTTTTAGTTCTTCACTTTTTCTATCTAAACTTTCAATACTTTGACCTAAGAAATCATTTTGAGGTGCCAATTGATCTATTTTTTCATTTGTTAAATCAATTTCTTTTTTTATATTATTTATTTCTTTATAATCTCCAACATAAATATTTTTTTGCAGTTTTTTTATTGACTCATTATACTTTTCGATTAATTCACCTTTATCATTTTCAAAAATATCACTTTCATTTGTTTCTTTTAAAATTGAAATAGCATCCTCAATTTCTCTCAATTCTCCTTTGAGAAATTGAAGATCTTTAATCAATGTAGCATTTTGGACTTTTCTTCCTACAGATATTTTTTCTCCTTCTAGAATAGAATTTTTTTTATCTCTTGCTTCTGATGTTTTAAACACCTTTTCTTCTTTAATAACTATAGCTTGTAAATCTATTTCTTTTAAAAAAGTATCTTGTATTGGAAATGTAGTTTTTTCCATTTCTTTTTTTGATATGGAAATAATTGAAAGTATTGATGATATTATTATTACTGATCCAATGACTATAAATATATCTCTTATTTTTTTTCTTTTCTTTTTTATTTTTCTTTGCTCATAAGACAATTTTGTCCACCTCTAGTAGTTGAGAAATTTTCCATATTTGCTTATTGTTTTAAACTTTAAAATATTATTCATTTCTATTTTTTTGATTTTATTGTCAAAAGTAATCATGTGAATAGATTTATTTTGTCGATTTCCTCCAATAAGAACGCCATTTAAAGTTTTTTTATCTGAAGTAACAATTTTAATTTCATCCCCCGATCTAACTCTTGTACCTCTTAATATAAACTCATTTATATTTACTTCTTCAATATCTTCTTTAGTCAAATATTTATTTTCAATAACTATTATATTTTTCTTAATATATATTTTTTCTCTTACAATTATTAAAATATATCCAAAACAACTCAT
>CAZRHX010000035.1:9125-11268 GCA_964599855.1 uncultured Tissierella sp.
ATTTATCTTTAAAGTTTATCATAAATATGCTTTATTTACTTCTATTTTAAATTTAATAACATATTCATATGTATATATTTTAATTTTCTCTAAATCTATTTATATAAGGTATATAAAATATTACAAGCTAATTAAGAAAACCTATAAATTTATTAGATTCTTTCAATTAGCTTGCTTTAAAATATTAAATTTTCCATTTCGTGTTTTCTAGCTCTCCCCATCAAATTGGGTACTGATTGTTTTACATCGCTATTCTGATAAAGAACTTTATAAAGTTCTTTTGTTATTGGCAAATCTATATTATGTTTTTCTGATAATTTGTAGGCTGACTTTATCGTTTTTATTCCTTCTACAACCATACCTATTTCTTTTATAGCTTCATCTGTAGTCCTTCCTTCTCCAATTAAAATACCAGCTCTACGATTTCTACTGTGCATACTAGTGCAAGTAACTATTAAATCACCTATACCTGAAAGTCCCCAGAATGTATCTAAAGACGCCCCCATTTCTTTCCCTAGCCTTGCCATCTCAGATATGCCTCTAGTCATTAAAGCTGCTTTAGTATTGTCTCCATATCCAATACCATCAGAGATGCCAGCTGCTACAGCAATTATATTCTTTAAAGCTCCACCTAATTCTACCCCTATCAGATCTGGGTTTGTATATACTCTAAATTTAGAAGTCATAAATACATCTTGTATATACTCCGAACTAGATATATCATCTGAAGATGAAACTACAGTAGTGGGAATGTCAAGTGCTACTTCCTCAGCATGAGATGGTCCTGAAAGACATACGAAACTATTCTCAGGCAGGAACTCTTTTACTATTTCTGAAACTCTAAGCAGAGTTTCATTTTCTATTCCTTTTGCTACATTTACAATTATTTGTTCTTTTTTAACATATGCTTTGATAGAATCTAATACTTCTCTTACCCCATGAGTGGGAACTGATAATAATATTACATCTTTATCAAAAACTGTGTTTTTTAAATCATTAACTATATTTAAGTTTTCAGGTAATAATATATTTGGAAGGTATCTACTATTTTTTCTTAAATTATGCATTTCATTGAACTGATCTTTATTTCTTACATATAAGTCTACATACTCTCCTTTATTTGCAAGTAATATACTAAGAGCGGTTCCCCAACTTCCTCCCCCTAAAACACCTATCCTTTTCACTAAAAAATCACCTACCCATTTTAATCTTATTTTCTTTTCCATCTATTAATCTTTTAATATTTTCTTTATGTCTTATGACTCCAAATATAGCCAGTACAAAAGTTATAATAAAAAATTCTATTTTAAATGGTCTTATAAATACTACATATAATAATGGTACCATAACTAAGAAAGATATTGATCCAAGAGATACGTATTTAGTAACAGATATTATAGTAATAGTAATAATTAAAGGTATAAATATAATAGCCCCAAATAAAGTAAGTAGCACTCCTATAGATGTTGCAACACCTTTTCCACCTTTAAAACCAATAAAAACTGGCCAATTATGTCCTATGACTACAAATATTCCTGCCACTATTCCACCAATATCTCCTAATATAAATTTTCCTAAAAATACTGCTATTACTCCTTTGAGTATATCTAATAAAAAAGTGAAAATTCCGAGCCTAGCTCCCATAACTCTTAAAGCATTTGTTGATCCTACATTTCCACTTCCAAATTTTCTTATATCTATTTTTTTAAACAATCTACCAATTATATAGGCAGAAGAAAAACATCCTATAAGGTAAGATCCTATTATAGTAATGATATAATTCATAATTATTTACCTTTTTGTCTAAATTCTAATTTAATGGGAGTGCCTATAAAACCAAAATGTGTTCTTATTTGATTTTCTAGATATCTTTCATAAGAAAAATGCATCAACTCTTTATCATTAATAAATATAACAAAAGTTGGTGGTTGTACGGACACTTGAGTTCCATAATAAATCTTACATCTTCGCCCTTTTTCAGATGGTGGTTGGTTCATAAGCACTGCTTGATTTATTATATCATTTAATACGCCTGTACTTATACGAAGATTGTAATTATTATTTACGACATTTAACAGATCCATTAACTTTGGAATTCTTTGACCTGTAAGTGCTGATATAAAAACTATCGGCGCATAAGTCA
>CAZRHX010000036.1:0-10859 GCA_964599855.1 uncultured Tissierella sp.
GTAATGTCACTGCAGGAAAAGTATATTGGTCAGTTTTAAATAAAGAGAGAAATGGAGAATATGATGGTAAAACTGTTCAAGTAATTCCACATATTACTAACGAGATAGTAGATAGAATGCTTAGAGCATCTAAAGAAGGCGAAATAGATGTAGTGATAACTGAAATAGGCGGAACAATAGGAGATATTGAAAGCCTACCATTTATGGAAGCTATAAGGCAGATAAAATACGTGGTTGGAAAAGAAAATGTAATGTATCTACATGTAACTTTGATTCCCTACTTAAAAAAGGCTGGTGAGTTAAAGACAAAACCAACTCAACATAGTGTTAAAGAACTTAGAGGCATTGGTATTCAACCAGATGTGTTGATATGTAGAACTGAAAAACCACTTGAAAATCATTTAAAAGAAAAGCTAGCTCTTTTCACAGACTTAGACCCTTCAGAAGTTATAGAAAACATGGATGCAGATTCACTTTATGAAATACCTTTGATGCTTGAAAAACAAGGGCTTTCAAAACTTGTAATAGATCATCTAGGTCTTAAGACTCAAGAACTTGACCTTAGTCATTGGTATGAATTAATAGAAAAAGTAAAAAACATAAAAGGACAAGTAAATATAGCTTTAATAGGAAAATATGTAGAACTTAGAGATGCATATATGTCAGTTGTAGAATCACTAAATCACGGTGGTATTGAAAATGGAGTAGCTATAAAGATCAAGTGGATACAAGCTAGAGATTTAGACTCTGAGAAATGCCAATCGCTTTTAGAAGGTATGGATGGAATACTTATTCCTGGTGGATTTGATGATAGAGGAGTAGACGGAAAACTTGCTGCTATTAAATATGCTAGAGAAAACAAAGTTCCTTATTTGGGCATATCTCTTGGTATGCAACTTGCAGTTATAGATTATGCTAGAAATGTACTTGCACTTAAAGGAGCTGATAGTGCTGAGTGGAATCCAGATACAGAGTATCCAGTTATAGATTTAAGACCAGAACAATTGGATTTAGATTTAGAAAATGGAGAGATAAGACTTGGACTATATCCTTGTAAGTTGAAAAAGGGTACACTGGCACAAAAAATATATGATGAAGATCTCATATATGAAAGACATATGAATAGATATGAAGTAAACAATGAATATAAAGATAGACTCATAGAAGGTGGACTTACAGTTTCTGGAGTATCTCCTGATGGAAGATTAACCGAAATTATAGAGTTAAAAGATCATCCTTGGTTTATTGGAGTAAACTTTCATCCAGAGTTTAAATCAAGACCAACAAATGCTCATCCAATATTTGTAGAGTTTATAAAAGCAGCAATAGATAATAGGAAGTAAAGAAAAAAACCTGAGTCCAATTTGACTTAGGTTTTTTCTATAGAAATTTTCCTTGTAAAATGATAAAGTGATGAAGAGGTGATGGTTGTGCTTGAGATGGAGTTAGGTCAGTTTGCTGAAGAAAACATATTGGAAGAAAAGTTGTTTATTGTGCCTACTAGAGCTGTAGGGGTTTTGATGATAAACGATATGGCTAAAAAAGGTGCTAGTGCTCTAAATTTAAATCCAATTACCATAGAGAAACTCAGCCAAGATATATGTCAAAGATATGTAGAAGAAAATGATATTTTGATTATAGATGATATATTAGGAAAAAGCTTGATCTTAGATTGTTTGAAAAGCTTAGCTAAAGAAGAAGACTTTTTCTTTAAAGAAAAGCTTATAGATGGAAATACGGCAGAAGAAGTCTATAAGGTGATAATGGAATTGAAATCAAAACAAATAGATGTTTTTCCTGAAGAGAAAGATCTAGACAGGATATATAAGATGTATATATCTAAGCTAGAAGAATTAAATGCAATGGACTACTTTGATATAATGATAAAAGCAAGGGAAGTTAAAGAATTATCACTCTTTAAAGACAAAATGATAGCTGTAGCTGGAAATATAGAGTTCCATGATCTGGAGAGAGAACTCTTTCAAGAGATAAATAAGGATGCAGTAAAGATAAAGATGCCTGTAAAAAAACTCATAGATTCGCCTAAGGAATATTTTTTCAAAGAAAACCCTGAATCTATAGACCTAGATAGGCAGATATGTTTTTTTAGTGAATATGGGATCAGTAATGAAATAAAATATATTATAGATGATATATATGAAAAAGAAATACCCTTGGATGAGCTTGTCATATCCTATACTGATAGAAAGTATATAGAGTCTATAAATTTAGAATTTCAAAAGAGCGGCTTAGGGATAAGTTTTGCTGAGGGTTTAGACATACTCTCTAGTACAAGCTATAGCTTTATAAAGACAATATTTAGCTTTGCTGAAAATTACTACAACATATCTGAAATAAAAGCTATATTCTTTAACGGGAGTTTAAAGATAGAAGAAGATAAGGAGATTAAGGCAAGTTCTATCTATGACGAACTTGTTAAATCTAAAATATTTTATGCTAGAGAAAACTATAGTAAATTAAAGTCTATAGACTTAAGACTAGATGGTCAAGAAAAACTCAAAAGGGAATGGATGAGAGACTTCTTTGAAGATCTGATGCTGGCTCTTCCAGAAAAAGAAGTAGAATTTAAAAAGCATATAAAAAGATTAGCTTATTTAATAAAAAAATATGTAAAAACTTTAAGCAAATACGACAAAGCATCTATGGAAGCTATATTGGCTACTTTGAAAAAGATGGAAGATGTGCCATTAAAAGTTGAAAGAGATGAGTTCTTCCATATAGTCTTATCTTATATAGAGCAAATAAGTATAGAGAGAAGTGGAGCAAGTCCTTCCAAGGCTTTTGCATGCAGATATAATATAGCTGCTTATAGTGGAAGAGAGCATCTTTATCTCATAGGATTTGATAGCGATTCCTTAGATAGCAAGATAGTAGAATCTCCTATATTGCTGGACAATACCAAAAGGGATATCTCAACTAGTCTATCATTTTCTAAGGAAAACTATAGATATAAGGAGTACAAGATAAGAGAAGCGCTGACTGCTGATTTTAAAAATATAAGTATAGGCTATTCCAACTTCGATATGGTAGATGTAAAAGCTAAAACTCCGTCAAAGATATATACAGAATTAAAAGAAGAATATGGAAATACAGTTTTTTCTAAAGACGAAGGGGAGAGACTTATGGCCAGGGATTTAGTTTCTTCAGGAACATCTTTAGAAATACTGGGGCAATGTTCTAGAAAATTATACTTAAAGAATAGACTTCTTTTAGAAGAAAAAGAAGAGATAGATGTAAACTTAGACAGATGGTTGGATCCCTTGACCAAGGGAAACTTAGTTCATAAAGTTTTAAGTGATTACTTTGACCAGGCAAAAGAAAAACGAATAGAAGGAAATCTTTTAGTTATTCTAGAAAAAGAATTAAAAAAAGTAGAAAAAGAAATTCCCTATATTTTAGAAGAAGTCTATAGAAGGGAAAAAGAAGAGATAAAAACTTATTGTAAAAAAATCATAGAAAGAGAAAAAAACAATGGTCTAGATGTATTTATAAATGAATTATCTTTTGGACAGGGTAAGAAAAACGAGATCTTTGGTCCATTAGAAAAACAAAGAGTAGATATAGCTTCTTTTATTTTAACTATAACGGGCGCTATAGATAGAGTAGATGTATCTATGGATAAGAAAACTTTTAAAATAGTAGACTATAAGACGGGAAATATAAAGAATTTTGACAAAAGACTGAGGAAGACCCAAGGTAGAGGAAAGAATAAAACTTACGACTATAGCCAAGGACAAAAGTTCCAATTCCTTATCTATAAAAAAGTTTTAGAAAATATAATAAGAGAAAACGAAGACTTTAAAGATTTTTCCATAGAGAGTTTCTCATACGAGTTTGAAGATGACACTATAGATTTGAATTTCAATCAAGAATTTATAGAAGAGATAGAAGAGAGGATAAGAGAACTTCTAGATATAGACATATTTAAAAAGGACAAAGAAATAGTCTATGATGAAAAGGACAGCCTTACCTGCAAATACTGTGAGTTTAAGAACATATGTAAGACAGATAGTTTAAAGATAGAAGAGGAGGTGGAAGTGTAAATGTCTTATCTTATAGAAAAAGAAATGGGAAAAAGAGAGGAAATAATAAATACTTTTGATAAAAACTACCTACTTGAAGCTGGAGCTGGAGCTGGTAAAACTAGTATAATAGTTGAGCGAGTTATAAATCATATAATAAGTGGCAGTTTAGACCCACAGAACATAGTAGCCATAACATTTACTAAAGCAGCCTCCTTGGAATTAGCTGAAAGAATACAGAGAAAAGCCTTGGACTATCTCTCAAAAGAAGAATATTTCTATGCTAAAGAAAGATTGGAAAAGGTAGAAGAAATATTTACAGGAACTATTCATTCCTTTTGTGAACTACTCTTAAGAGAGATGCCCTTTGAGGCAGGTCTTACTCCAGGCTATGAGATAGTAGAAGATAGTGAAAAGTTCTATGAAAAAATTTGGTATGAGTTTTTAAGAGAATTTGAAGAGGAAAATAAAGACATTATAAGAATACTAAAAGAATTCAATATAGACTATAGGAATTTAAAAGAAAGTGCATTTGTAGTTATGGATAATCCAGATATAGATTTTATTGGATTTGAAGATACTATAGATTATGAATCTATAGAAGAAAAATTTAACAATATAAATACTAGTTATTTAAACACCTCTTTTATAAAAACAGGATCAAATTTGGGAAAACTCTCCATAAGTATTATAGAAGATAAAAAAGATTTAAAAAACTATATAGATTTAATTTTAGCTGAATGTTCTAAAGTAGCTGAGGATGAAGACTTAAGGACTAAATATATCTATAAAAAGAATCAAGAAAGTGATGGTGCCCAAGAGATTGTAGAGTTTTTAGAAGAACTTTTAGCTATATATAAAGATCTCAATTCTATTATATATAATCTGTCTACAAACTTTATAAATCTTCTAGTTGATTACAAAGATAAAAGATATGCAAATAGTCTTACTTTCAACGACTTGCTTTTTAGAGCTTCTAATCTTATAAGAAAGTCCGCAAAAGCTAGAGAACACTTTAGGGGTAAATTTAAATCTTTTTATATAGATGAAGCACAAGATACAGATCCTATGCAGGCTGAACTCTTGCTTCTCTTAAGCCATGATGGAGATGTAGATGGGTTGAAATCCATGGAAGATGTAAGTCCTAGAGCTGGTTCGCTTTTTATAGTTGGAGATCCAAAGCAGAGCATATATAGATTTAGAAGGGCCGATATAACTATCTATGAAAGTGTAAAGCGAATAATAGAAGCTCATGGTGAAGTTGTATACTTAGATATAAACTTTAGATCGACAGATGAAATATGCGACTGGGTAGAAGAAAACTTTAAAGATAGAAATGATGGCTTTGCATTTAGTGAGCATGCAACTAGCATGCAGGCTGGTTTTGAAAAGATACTCAGCCTATGGAAGGCTAAAGAAGAAGAGATAGAAAACAAACTCTCAGGTGTCTATGCTTATGAATTCCCTGATGATATAGACCTTAAGGAAGAGGACTATATAGCGGCGCTTGTAGATGAAATGTTAAAAACTAATTTTATAGAAGAAAAAACTGGAAGAGATAGTAGTGAAACTAGAAAAATAAAAAACAAAGATATAATGATATTGACTAAAAGCAATGAAGAAACTGGGAGATATCTAAATTCTCTTAAAAGGAGAGATATACCAGCTCTTTTAGCAGGAGAGAAATCCTTAGGAGACACTCGTGAAGTCCTCAATCTATATCTCTTGATAGATTATATAATCCACTTTAAAGATAAGGTGAAATTCGTGGCTATGCTCAGAAATAGTTTTTATTTAGATTTTAAAAGCATAAACTACCTATTGCAAAGAGGCAATCCAGAAGATTTAATCTTTGATGAAGAAAAATTGAAAAAAATAGAACATAAGCATTTAAAAGAAGTGATTTTTCATTTGAGAGAGATATTCACAGCCTCTGAACATTTAAAAGCTATTATTTTTATTGAAACTCTAATAAAAAATAGAGTGGGAGTCTATGAACTTTATAAAGATTATAGTCAATTAGAAAAAAGGGATGCAGACTCATCTTTAGTTCAGACAATAGAGATATTAAAAACTAAAAAGCCTATAAGTATTTATCAGGCAAAAGAAGAACTAGAAGATATAGTAGAAGAAAAGGTAAACTATGAGCTTCCTATAGATCTTAAATTTGCACAAAATGCTGTAAGAGTTATGAATATACACAAAGCCAAAGGATTAGAGGCAGATATTGTAATCTTGGTTGGAATTGATAAAAAAAGAACCTTAGGTGGAGATAGCCATTATATTGAAAAAACTTCTCAAGGAACAAAAGGATACTTGATCTATAAGAAGAGTCTTTTGGTAATGGGCCCTGATGAGGAAAAAAGAAAGTCAGTTGAGAAAGACTTTAAGAATGCAGAATTAGATAGACTGATCTATGTAGCAGCAACTCGTGCCAAGTCTGTACTTGTACGGCCTTATATAGAAGATGAAAAACTTTTTTTAGCACCTCTTTCTCGAAAAGTTAAAGATATAATAGTTGTGGAAGATATAAAAGATAAAAAGATAGATAAAGAATATAGCCTTAGAAAATTAGAAGAACTTGAAATTACAAAAAAGCTTATAAAAAAAGACAAAATATCTAGGAAAAGTTATTTAAAATTAAGTCCTTCTAACTTAGAAGAATTTAAAGCAGATGAGAAGAATATAGAACTTTCTAGAAACACCACTAGTCCAAGAGGCACCATATATGGAAGTATAGTCCATAGAGTTTTTGAAATAATATTAAAAAATAGCATAGATATTAAAGAGATAGGAGAAAAAGATATAGATTACGCCCTAGGTCTTTCTATAAAAGAAGCCCTAGAAAAGGTCGATATAGATAGGGAGGTTTTAGAAGGTCTATATCCCAACAACCCATTCAATCTAGAAAAAATAGAAGATATAGAAAATATAAGCGTAAGTTTAACTGAGTATTTAAGTGAAAACCTAAAAGGCCTTGTTTATTCTTTTTTAAACAACAGCCAGATAGTCGACATATTTTCAACTGCTAAAAAAATATTTACAGAACTTTCATTTGCAGCTCCTATAGATCCATCTATAGTAGACGAAAAATATAGGGGGAAAAATGCCATAGTCAATGGATTTATAGACCTATTGATCCAAAAAAAGGATGGTAATTTCATAATCATAGATTATAAGACGGATATATTATCTGAAGAAGACTCAAAAGAACTTTTTAAAATTAGATATACAAAACAATTACAAGTTTATAAAAAAGTATTAGAAGAAGTTCTAAAGGAGAAAGATGTAAAGGTAGATAGGCTCTTAGTTTATTCGACTTATCTAAATAGTTTAGTAGACTTAGAGTAAAGTAATCAAAAATAAATAAAGGAAATTTCCTTTATCTATTTTTGATCTTTAAGCAGTTAAAAGATTATGAGTATTAAAGCTAGATAAACTACTTATAATTTTAAATATATGGTATAATTAGAAAAACTTTTAGTAAGGAGAAAATTATGAACAATGTTTTAGAAGAAGTAAAGAAAATAGAATCCCAGATTATATCTTGGAGACGTGATTTACACAAGATTCCTGAACTAGGTCTTGAATTGCCAAAGACAAGTAAATATGTCCAAGAAGAACTGTCCAAAATGGGAATAGAATACCATACACTAATAAATGGAAATGCAATTGTGGGAATAATAAAAGGAGCAGAAAAAGGAAAGACCATAGCTCTAAGAGCTGATATGGATGCTCTTCCTATCAGAGAGGAGACAGGCCTTCCTTTTGCATCTGAAAATGGATCTATGCATGCTTGTGGTCACGATGCTCATACTTCTATGTTACTTGGAGCTGCAAAGATACTAAATGAAAATAAAGATAAATTAAAGGGCAATGTAAAATTGTTTTTTCAACCGGGAGAAGAATATCCTGGTGGCGCACTTCCTATGATAGAAGAAGGGGCGATGAAAAATCCAAAGGTAGATGCAGTCTTAGGACTTCACAATGGCTCTATATCAAAGGATATAGAAAAGGGTAAAATTGGAGTTTCTTATGGACCTATGATGGCATCTATGGATAGAATCTTTATTAAGATAAAAGGTAAAGGCTCACACGGTGCATATCCAGAACAATCAATAGACCCCATATCTACAGCAGCTGAAGTAATATCTGGCCTTCAGAGGATCGTAAGTAGAGAAGTAAAAGCCATAGACCCAGCAGTAGTCTCTATTACGAGGATAAATGGCGGATTCAATCAAAATATAATCCCGGATGAAGTAGAGATGGAAGGAACTGTAAGAGCTGTAAATCCTGCAACTAGAAACTTCATAGCCAGAAGAATAGAAGAGGTAACCAAGGGAATAACAGCAGCTATGAGAGCCGAGTGTGAGGTTGAATATGAATTCAAATACCCACCACTTATAAATTCCAAGTCCTTTACTGAGAGCTTTGTAGAGTCTGCAAAAAGGGTGATAGCAGAAGAAGATATCTACAATATGAAGGACCCTGTCATGGGCGGGGAAGATATGGCTTATTTCCTTGAAAAGGCACCTGGCACCTACTTTTTTTTAAGTAATCCAAAAGAAGTTGATGGAGAAATCTATGCACACCATAACTCCAAGTTTGATGTGGATGAAAGTATATTTCATATAGGGTCATCACTTTTTGTACAGACAGTAGTAGATTTTTTAAAATAAAGAATAGGAGGGATAATTTATGAAAAATGTTAAATTACATTTAATAGCGCTTGGACTTGTAATAATTTCAGAGTTTATTGGAATCATAAGTATACCAGTTGGCATAGGTAGCATTGTATTACTTCCAATGCTATTTGCCATGATTCTAGGAATATTTACAACACCTAAATTTTTAAAAATTGCAAAAGAAAAGGAAATGGATGATGCCGGTTCTTTAATTGGTTTAACTCTTATGCTTTTAATGGCAAAATATGGAACAAATATTGGGCCGACCTTACCAAAGATTTTAGCAGCAAGTCCTGCACTTATACTACAAGAACTAGGCAATATAGGAACAGTACTTTTGGGAATACCTCTAGGAGTAATCGTACTTGGTCTTAAAAGAGAAACTATCGGTGGAGCTCATTCTATATCAAGAGAGCCAAATGTTGCACTTATAGGAGATAAATTTGGATTAGATAGTGAAGAAGGCCAAGGTGTTCTTGGAGTTTATATCGTAGGGACAGTAATTGGAACTATATTTATTGGGCTCTTGGCAAGCTTTCTGGCTGCAAACACACCCCTACACCCATATTCACTTGCTATGGCTTCAGGAGTTGGCTCTGCAAGTATGATGACAGCAGGGGTTGGATCATTGGTTGCTATGTACCCTGAGATGGAAGAAATGTTAACAGCATTTGGTGCGTCAAGCAATATGCTTTCAGGATTAGATGGTCTTTATATGTCTTTGTTTATAGCACTCCCATTTTCAGAATGGCTGTATAGAAAATCATATAAATTCAAATATAAAAAACTACCAGATCCGCCTATAACTAGGGAGGTAAACTAAGATGAAAGTAAAAGATTCTATAATAGTATTACTGATAACTGCAGCTATTTCAGTTGTAGGAAACTATGTTGGATATAAGATAAATCCAATTGAAGCAATTCCAGGTATGCTTATACTTGTAGCCATTGCAGTAGGAGGAATATTGCTAGCTAAAGTTATTCCATTTAAAATACCAAGTGTAGCCTATATAGTAACTCTTTCTACTATACTAACAGTGCCAGGAGTTCCCGGTTCAACATTTATAACTGAGTATGTAGCGAAGGTTAATTTCTTAGCATTAGCTACACCTATCCTAGCTTATGCTGGTATTTATACTGGCAAAAACTTAGATTCATTGAAAAAAACTGGTTGGAGAATTGTAATTCTTGCCATAGTAGTTATGGTTGGAACATATATATCATCTGCTATTATAGCTAATATAGTATTAAAGATATTGGGTCAGATATAAAATAAGTTTATAAAGTTACAAACAAATAATAAACACAGTATATAAGTTTAAAACAGAGATGGTTCGTCTATCGTTGTTTTAAACTTATTTTATTGTTAAAATAGATGTAAAATGGTATAATGAGGTTGAAAACAGAGGAAAGGATGATGTAAATGTTAATGACGGGTAAAGAGTTATTATTAGATGCACAAAAAAACAAGTATGCTGTTGGCGCTTTCAATGTAAATAATATGGAGGGTATACAAGCCATAATTCAAGCGGCAGAAGAAACAAATTCTCCAGTTATCCTTCAAGCAAGTCAAGGAGGGCTAAAATATGCTGGTGTAGAGTACATAGCAGCTCTTGGAAAACTTGCAGCAAATAAGGCTAAAGTACCGGTAGCACTTCATTTAGATCATGGTACAGATTTTGAACAAGTTATGCAGTGTATTAGACATGGTTTTTCATCTGTTATGATAGATGGTTCTAGATTTCCGCTAGAGGAGAATATAGCCTTTACTAAAAAAGTAGTCGAAATAGCCCATATGGTTGGAGTTTCAGTAGAAGCTGAACTGGGTAAAATAGGTGGAACAGAAGATCACATAACAGTAAGTGAAGAAGATGCAACATTTACAGATCCAGAAGAAGCTAAAAGATTTGTAGAAGAAACAGGTGTGGATTCTCTTGCTATAGCAGTAGGTACAGCTCACGGGGTATATAAAGGAATCCCAAAACTTGATTTTGAAAGAATAGAAAAAATTAGAAACGCAATAGATGTTCCTCTAGTACTGCACGGTTCAAGTGGAGTACCTTATGAAAGTTTAAAAAAAGCAATAACTTTGGGAATATGTAAGATAAATATAGATACTGATATAAGAGCT
>CAZRHX010000037.1:0-10858 GCA_964599855.1 uncultured Tissierella sp.
TTCAGAGTAGAAATAGTCTTAAATTTCTACTCTGTTTTTTGTCTATAGATTGCTCTTATCTCGAATATTATTTAAAATAGCTCTTTTGTTTGGACTGCGTATTTGGTATACTTTGTAGGTAAGATTTAGCATGATATTTTTAAAAAAACCAATCTTATAATGCTTTAAAATTCTAGAAATTATATTTGTAAGATGAAAGGAGGAAGTTGTAACTGAGGATAAAAAACAAGATGAATATATAAAATTAAAATAAAAAATTTATAGGAAGAGAGTGAAGAGATGAAAAGAAAAATTTTACTTTATATATCTATAGCCCTTATGGCAATAATGGCAGTGGGTTGTCAAGGAGAGATACCAGCGCCAGAAGAAACAGAAAAGCCAGGAGAAACTGAGGTAAGTGTAGAACCTCAAACACTTAAGTTCTCCTATCCAGACGGAACAACTGCCTTGACAGTGGCAAAACTTGCCAAGGAAAACCCTGACATAGATGAAAACATTACAATTGATTATGAATTACAAAAGACTACAGATTTATTGGTGGCTGAAATACTAAAAGAAGGAGCAGATATTGCAATCGTACCATCGAATCTAGCAGCTCAAGCTTTTAATAAAGATCTTTCTTATAAAATAGTAGGAACTTCTACATGGGGATCTATGTATTTAACAAGTACAGAAGATATAAATAGTTTTGAAGATTTAAAGGGAAAAGAAATATATACTTTTGGCAAGGGACTTACCCCTGATTTAGTCCTTAGATATGTACTTTCAAACAATGATATAAATCCTGATGAAGATGTAAATATAACTTATTTAAATAGTGCTTCAGAAATGGGACCTGCATTTTTGAGTGGAAAAACTAATTTAGCAGTTTTACCAGAACCACTTTTAAGTGTAGTTACAAGCAAAAAAGAAGATGCTAAAATAATATTTGATTTAAATGAAGAGTGGAGCAAAGTTTCTGATGTTGAAAAAGGATTTCCACAGTCTAGTTTAATAATTAAAAAAGATTTGATAGAAAATAATAGAGAATTTGTAGAAAAGTTTATAAAAGAATATGAAGCCAGTAGAAAATGGGCAATAGAAAATCCAGTTGAATTGGCTGCCTATGCTGAAGAATTGGAAATAGCGGTTGAAAAAGGCATAATAGAGAAGGGAATCAGATGGACAAATCCAGACGATTTCAATATTGAAGATAGTCTTTTGGAATATGAAACCTACTATAAAGCCATCTTAGATTTCGAACCTAAGTTTATAGGAGGAAAAGTACCAAGTGAAGAGTTATATTTTAAAAAATAGAAAACTATCTATGCTTTCAAGAATAGCTCTTATAACTATATGGATATTCTTAGCTAGGATTATAGACAATGAGCTTATAGTTCCTACCATTAAAACTACTTTTATAAGTATGGCAGAAATAATAAAAGACCCAGGGTTTTTAAATATAGTCACCTATACGATATTAAGAACCCTCGGAGGGTTCTTAATATCGTTATTTTTAGCCATAAGTCTAGGTGTTTTATCTAGTGTATCTAAAATAGTATATAGTTTGATGGAACCTATATTGAAACTCTTAAACTCCATACCTACTATTGCTATTATTTTACTGGCTTTAATATGGTTGAACAATGAATTTGTTCCCATGTTTGTAGGATTTCTAATGGTCTTTCCTATTTTGTTTGAAACTGTCTTAAAGAGTATATTGAATATAGATAAAGATATTATCCAGATGGCTTATCTCTATAAAGTAAGTAAGATGGGAATTATAAAAAACATCTATATACCAAATATTTTATATAATTTAACTGGTATATTCAATAGCGCTTTAGGGATCAATTTAAAGATGGTCATAGGAGGAGAAGTACTTTCTCAGCCTAAATATGCCATTGGAAGTAGTCTTCAACTAGAGAGAATCTACCTTAACACCCCTGGGGTATTTGCATGGATTATAATAATAATCTTAATTTCAACTATCTTTGACTATATGGTTAAAGCTTTAAATTATTTTTCAAAGATAGATAGATGGAAGTGATAATTTGAAATATAAAGTTAAAGATATAAATAAAACTTACGGAGAGTTGAAAATCCTAGAAGATATAAGTATTGATTTTGAAGAGGATAAAACAACATGTATCCTAGGAGAATCTGGAGTGGGCAAGACCACTCTATTAAATATAATAGCAAAGGTAATAGATAAAGATTCTGGTGAGATAATAGGTTTTGGAGATGAAGCGAGTAGTTTTGTATTTCAAGAAGACAGACTTATTGAATGGAAAAATGTAAAAGATAATATAGCCTTTGTATTAGAAAATAAGATGGAAAAGATAGAAATAGAAGAACTCATAGACAAATATTTAAAATTGGTAAATTTACAAGAATATAAATACTATTATCCCAAAGAACTTAGTGGAGGAATGAGGCAGAGGATAAGCCTCTTGAGGGCTTTTGCTTATCCATCAAAAGTCCTGATAATGGATGAGCCTTTTAAGTCTCTAGATATAAACAATAAACAAATAGTTGTTGAATTATTTAAAAAACTGCGAACTGTCGAAAAAAAGACTTGTATTTTGGTAACACATGATATAGATGAAGCTCTAGCTTTGGCAGATAAAATTGTAATACTTTCAAATCAACCAGCAAGAGTAAATAGTATTGTATATAATATAGCTATTTTAAAAAATAATGATAAAAATAAAATAGAGTTAAAAGAGCTTATAGAAAAGAAATTGTTGGATTGATAAAAACTGTTTTTTAAAATAACTATAAAAATAAAACTACCTTATAATAAAAAACATGGATTAATCCATGTTTTTTATTATAAATATGATACAATTAGATAGTAGTTTAAAAATATAGATATAATTTTAAAAATAGAGGTGGTAATATAGATGTTAGAATTAACAAATGTAGGACTTAATATAGAAGGAGAAGATGGACAAGTTCAAGTTTTAGATAATATAAATTTAAGCTTGGAAAAGAAGAAAATCTATGTAATGACAGGACCCAATGGAGGAGGAAAGTCTTCAATAGCTAAAGTTGTTATGGGGATATATCCAACGACTTCTGGAAAGATTTCTATGGATGGAATAGATATTACGGAAAAAAGCATTACAGAAAGAGCAAGAATGGGTATTGGCTATGCTATGCAGCAGCCAGCTAGATTTAAAGGCATGAAAGTTCGTGATCTGCTTAGTTTATCAGCAGGGGACGACGATGAAGAAAGTCTTTGTGATCTATTGTTTGATGTAGGCTTGTGTGCTCAGGATTATTTGGATCGTGAAATCAATGCTAGTTTTTCTGGAGGAGAATTGAAGCGACTTGAGATTGCAAGTGTATTAGCTCGCAAATCAGAGGTTGTATTATTTGATGAACCTGAAGCAGGTATTGATTTATGGAGCTTTAAAAGATTGACAGAGACATTTGAAAACTTAAATAAAAAATATGACACAACTATTATAATTATTTCTCATCAAGAGCGAATCTTAAGATTAGCGGATCAAGTTATTATGGTGGCAGATGGTAAGATAAGCGAGATTACTAATAAAGAGAAAATTTTAGATGAAATCAAAGTTTTAGATAGTGATAGTGATTGTCGCTGTCGTCAATCTTGTGAAGTAAGGGGGAAGACAGATGCAGTTAAGTGTGATAGATAAGAATATTTTAGAAGAAGTAGCCAATCTCCATGAAACACCTATAGGAGCATATAATATTAGAAAAAACGGTGAAGGTGTGGGACGAAACACTACAGCTAATATAGATATTATAACAAAAGAAGATAAACCAGGAATTGACATTATAATTAAGCCTGGAACTAAAGGTGAAAGCGTTCATATTCCCGTTATTCTTTCTAAAGGCTTTAACGACATGGTGTATAATACATTTGAAGTAGGTGCTCATTCAGATGTGTTGATAGTAGCTGGTTGTGGAATTCATAACTCAGGAAGTAAAACTGCCCAACACGATGGTATCCATGAATTCTTTGTAGGTAAAGGTGCAAAGATGAAATATGTAGAAAAACACTATGGTGAAGGAGATGGTAGTGGAGATAGAATTTTAAATCCTGTAACCATTATAAATGTAGAAGAAGGCGGTGTTGTTGAACTAGAGATGGTTCAAATTAAAGGAGTAGATAGAACTAAAAGAGATACAACAGTAGTTTTAGAAAAAGATGCCAGACTCATAGTCACTGAAAGACTTCTTACGAATTCCAATCAAGATGCAGAATCCAATATAATAGTTGAGTTAAGGGGCGAAAACTCAACAGCTCAAATCGTCTCACGTTCAGTAGCACAAGATGATTCTAATCAAATTTTCCACTTAACCATGAGAGGGTATAACGACTGTCGTGGCCATATACAATGTGACTCAATTATCATGGACAATGGTCGTGTATCTGCAATCCCAGAAGTTTCAGCTTTTCACTCTGATGCCCAACTTGTTCACGAAGCTGCTATAGGCAAGATTGCTTCTGAACAAATGATAAAGCTTATGACTCTAGGACTTACAGAAGAAGAATCTGAAGAAACTATATTGAAAGGATTTTTAAAGTAAATCTTAGAATGAAAAATATAAGTCAAATATTAAATAAAATTAAAGTAAATATAGATAAAAAAACCTTCAAATCTAATTTGGAGGTTTTTTTATCTATATAATCATACCTTTTTCTTGCCATTTTTTAAGAGGAAGAGAAGCGTCAACCCTATAATAATTTAAATCTATATCTTTTTTTCCGGATGAGAGTTTGGCATCTTTAAACCAATTCTCTGGAAACTCAGAAAGACAATCTGTCATATATTTTCCTCCAAAGGTCCCTAGAGCCAGTAATTCTTTTGGAGATAGCTCTGGTTTAAATTCACTATGGAGATTTTCCCCTTCTTCTTCTGTCAAGTAATAATAATCTTTTTGCATTTTATCATCTATAATAATTTTTTTCTTCATTATATTATATTGGTGCTGTCTTTTATTTGTAATTGGCAGACAGCACGCCTCCTTTCCATAGATATATCTATTTAGATACCCAGAAAATAGATATTTATATTTCATTGAGAAAAGATTTTTAAAAAACAGAATAATCCTTAATAATTATTATGTAGAAAGGACACAATCAATCCAAGAAAAGATAAAGAAGTTGTTCAAAATGAAAATAATGATATAATAGTTAAGAAAGATATAAAAAAATATTTGTGTCTAAAAGGAGTAGATAAATTTATGACCAATAGAATAAAGAAAACACCACCATCAATAGATGGATGGCTTAAGGAAGCAAAATCTGACCCCTTAGCTTTACAAGAGGGAATGTTCTTGGTTCACAATGGAGTAGTGAGAGAAACACCAAAAGCTAAAGTTCGCCAGGGTATAGATGATGGTTCAACTGTAAAAGGAATGGAATTTAGCTATGATGCCACAAAAGTTGATTTGGCAATAGAAAAAACTCTTAAGATGGATGGTATCTTTCATGTAAGAGCTTGGTTAAATGAAGGAAATTTAAAACTTGGAGACGACATAATGTATGTTTTGATAGGTGGAGATATAAGACCACATGTTATTGATGCCCTACAATTCCTAGTTGGGATCATTAAAAATGAATGTGTTATTGAAGTTGAAGAAAAACAATAAAGTGATTAAAAATCCTCTAAAATCAATTTTAGAGGATTTTTAATCTAGATAACATTACAGTATATATTGAACAACAGGATTATGTCAATAGTAAGTTTGAGTTTATTCTATTTTAATGTTATAATAGATATAGTTATATTTTAAATTTAAATGTATATAGAATAAAATTTCTTATACAAGGTCTTTTATAGGTAAATCGGAGGGATAATTCTAATGGATTGGGTTAATAAGGAAGTAATACATCAAGCTTTTGGCAAGGGTAATGTAGTTGATTGTGATGGTTCTTATATTGAAATAAACTTTGAGTCAGGTGATAAAAGATTTGTATTTCCTGATATATTTAAAAAACATATTTCATTTGTAGATCAAAAGGCTACTGAAATAGTAGAGATGAAGATAGAAAAGAAAAAAGAAAAGCTTAGAGAAAAAGAGATCATACGTGAGGAAAAAAGAGATTTAGAAACTGAGAGAAGATATATAGTTGAGCAACAAAAACGTATGAAAAACAGTAAAGTTCATTCTAAAATACAGTCTGTATTTTGGTGCGAATCAGAAGAAGAAGAAGATAAGATTTTTGAAGAGTGGAGAGTTTTCACTGGTGAAATAAAAAGTGGAAATAAAAAAGGACAACCTAGGAAACTAGCTAGAATGAATCAAAATAGTGCTTGTCTTATAACTAGCAGAAGAGATGATACGGAAGAAAAAGATAGAAAAATATTAGGTGCATTTATGGCAAAGCCTGGTTTTAACGGAAGAACATGCGAAGATGGATATATTAATGCTCATCCAGACTATAGAATTCAACTTTCAGAAGAAGAAGCAGAAAAGATGTTTTTTTGGAACTATTATATGGACATAAATGATTCTGATGAAACTGTTTGGAACTCTGGCAGGCAACGTTACTTTGACAATAAGTGGATGGCTCAGATTTTAAGAGACATTATGTACTTAAAAAAGGATCCTCAAGAAAAAGAAGATGTAGAGAACTTTTTTGAATACTTTTGTAAAATGAATGCCATAAATAAAAGTGAATTATCCAATGCAGAGGGTGCATTGATGAGAGATTAATTTAAAAAACATTTAGCCCATAGGTTTAACCTATGAGCTTTTTTATTATATATATATCTTAGAAGGATTCTATCAATTTTTCTAATTCTTGGCATAAAGTTTTTGCAAGAATGAAGTCATGGTTTTTTAAAGCAAGATCTATTTTAGTTTCAAGTAATTTTTTATTTTTTTCAATCTCTAGATAGTCTCTATCGAAGTGGCTTTTATAGATCATCTTTTTAAACTTTTTCATACTCATCTTTCTGATGGTTTTATCTTCTATCATTAAAACATAGTCCATACAATTTACTATAGAATAGAAATCATGAGAAACCATTAGGATAGCACCAGTATAGTCTCCTATGGCCTTTTCTAAAGCTATTTGAGAGTAAGTATCCAAATGACTTGTAGGCTCATCTAAAAGTAGCATATTTGCCTTGCTAATAGATAGTTTGGCCAATTGGAGCATGTTTTTTTCCCCACCGGACAAAGAACCAATTTTTTGATTGGCAAATTCTTCATCAAAGCCATATCTTAAAATACACGATTTGACTTCTCCTATAGTTTTAAATCCAGAGTCTAGAAAATCTTCAATTATAGTCTTTGAGTTATCTAACATCTTACCTTGAAGTTGCGATAGATAAGCTACTTCTATTTCTTCGTTTATTTCAATGGATTTATTGTTGTTTTTAAATATATCTCTCAACAAAGTGGTTTTACCAGTTCCATTTGGACCTATCAGTACAACTTTATCATTAGATTTTATTTCAAAATTAATATTTTCTAAAAGAAGCTCATCAAAAGCAAGACTATAGTTATCTACTTTTAAAGCGACGCCTTCTTCTATGTTTTTATCGGTATTTAAAATGATTTCTGGTTCCTTTATAGATACAAAGGGGTCTTTTATTCTACGCCTTTTTAATCTTTCTTGAATCTTGACTCTGGAATTGACATGTTGGCCTATTGCAGCGCTTGCATTTTCTTCTGCAGCTTTTCTAAACTTAAGGATTAGAGCTTCATTTCGCTTGATTTCTTCTGTGTCTGCATGAGCTAATTCTTGTAGTTCTATTTTCTTTTCAAGCAATGAAAACTTGTAGTAAGTATATTTCCCATCAAATTCTTGAAGTTCCATGTTTTCAAGATGTATAATTTTATTGAAACAATAGTTTAATAGATATCTATTATGAGTAATTACCAATAGAGTTCCCTTGTAGGAGTTAATTAAATTTTTAAGAGAATTTAGATTTTCAAAGTCTAAAAATACGTCGAGCTCATCCATAATCATTAAATCGGGCATGTTTAACATCTCTTTAATAACCTGAATAAGTTTAAACTCACCACCACTTAAATCGGAAATCATCAAATTTTTAAGATGGTTCAAATTTGCTAAGTTTAATTTTTTGTTGATTCGACTTTCGAAGTCAACACCACCTAGAGAATCAAATACATCTGAAACTTCTGCATATTCTTCAAGCAAGCTATCTATATGTGAAGATGTTTCCATTTCAAAAGCAATGGATGCTAATTTATTTTCCAGTTTTATAGAATCTTCTCCTATATATTCAAATACTGTGATTTGTTTTGATTTGTCTACTTTATAGAACTGACTTACATAACCAATTTTACATTCTGGATCTATTCCTATATCTCCATCAAACATATATTTTCTTGGATTTATAATCAAATCCACCAGTGTGCTTTTTCCACTTCCGCTTATACCTATAAAAGCACAATGCTGCCCATACTCTAATGTAAATGAAATCTCATTATATAAATCCTTCTTAGAGAATGAGTAGGATAATTTATTAATATTTATCATATTATCACCTTTCTTTGTGATCGAATCTTTATTTAAAGATACTATTAACATTATAACACTTTTTAAGGGCATTTAAAAAGTAGAAACTATAAAAAATAAAAAAATGAGTCATAATTATAAATTTATTTATATAAAGTCTAATCTGTTGTTATAGCTCTATTTTGGGTATTATATATTATATAGAATATATATCAGTTGAAAAGGAGAAATTTATATGTATATTAAAGATATTATGACTAAAGAAGTTATAACTGTAAATGTAAATGATACAGTTGAGCAATGTGCAAAATTACTTAGCAAGCATGATCTAAGTGGGCTCCCTGTTTTAGATGACCAAGGCAATGTTGTGGGAATAGTTACTGAAGGAGATATCATAAGACGAGCTTCAAGAATAGAAGGAATACCAGTTTTAGAAGTGTTGGGAGGTATATTTTATCTAGAGAGTCCAAAACATTTTATGGATAAATTAAAAAAGTCTATGGGAACTATAGCAAGTATGATTATGACAGAAGATGTAATAACTGTAGGTCCAGATGAAAAAATAGAAGATGCAGCAACTTTATTGGTCAAGGAAAAGATAAAAAGACTTCCCGTTGTAGATAAAGAAGGAAAGCTAATAGGTATTGTTGCAAGAAGAGATATTATGGATTATTTATTTCACAATAAATAAAAAAAATCTTACAGACTAAAAAACAGTTTGTAAGATTTTTCTATACCTATATAGTTTAAGAGAGTGATTTTACTATTAATTAATAATGAAATAGGTTGTTAATAAGAAAAAAATTTGTTATAATTGTATAAATAACTTTTAAGTCTATATATTGAAAATCTCAACTTAAATCTCTATGTGTTTATAATATTTATCTTTTATGAGTTAGGTTTAAATAAGGGATTTTAATTTGAAGTAGAATTTGGTTATTAATACATTCAACTAAAAGGAGAATACTATTATGAACGATTATAACGCAGTACTAGCAAGAAATACGGAAAATGCTCCAAAAAACGTGGGTCCATATTCACAAACTGTAGCTTACTCTCACTACAATCATATCGCAGCTCAATTACCTCTAGATCCAAAAACAGGTAAACTAGTAGCAGGCGATGTAAAAGAGCAAGCTAATCAATGCTTTAAAAACATCAAAGCAATTGTAGAAAGTATTGACCATGTTATGAGTGATGTTGTTAAGATTAATGTATTCGTTAAGAACATTAAAGATGTTGACGCTGTTGACGAGCTTTATAAGACATTCTTCCCAAGCTATGTTCCAGCACGTACAGTAGTTGCAGTGGCAGCTTTACCTATGGATGCTTTGATTCAAGTTGAAGCACTTGTTTCAAACGGTGAAGGTACAATTCCAAATGCACCACAGGCAGGAGATCTTATAAAACTTACAAACAACACAACAAATGCTCCAATAGATCCTATATCTACACAAACTGTATCTTTTTCTCATTACAACAATCTTTCAGCTCAATTACCTATTGATCCAAAAAATGGTAGAGTAATAGCTGGTGGAGTAAAAGAACAAGCAGAGCAGTGCTTAAACAATATCAAGGCTATTTTAGAAAGTGTTGATGTTCCTTTTGACGATATAGTTAAGGTTAATCTACACCTTAAAAACTTCTCAGACCTTGAAGCGGTAAACGAAGTTTATACAACATTTTTCCCAGATTCAGCTATAGCAAGAGCAGTAGCATATGTTCCTGCACGTACTGTAGTTGCAGCTTCAGACTTACCTATGGGTGCTTTAGTACAAGTTGAAGTAGTTGTTTCACACGGTGATGGTACACCTCCACAAGCAGTTGAAGACAGACACGGACTTATCATAGAGGCAAACAATACAGAAAAAGCACCAAAAGATTCTCTATCTACACAAACCGTAGCTTTTTCTCATTACAATAATATTTCAGCTCAATTACCTTTAGATGTAAAAAGTGGTGAAATTGTAGCTGGTGGAGTAAAAGAACAAGCTGAACAATGTTTAGCACATATCAAGGCGATTGTAGAAAGTATAGATCACCTTATGGAAGATGTAGTTAAGGTAAATGTATTCCTTAAAAATATTGAAGATATTGATGCTTTAAACGAAGCTTATACAAAATTCTTCCCAAATGGCACACCAGCAAGGACAGTAGTTGGTGTATCAGAATTACCTAAAAATATCAAACGCTGAAGGAACACCTCCAATAGCATAAGAGTATTCTGTAACTGTATTAAAGGTGAGTAGAATTAATTAAAAAAAGTTAAAGTGATTAAATATAAATATAATTGAGTATTTAAAAAAAACGGATGATAAAAATCATCTGTTTTTTTTGTTGTAATAATAAAGGGAAAATAGAGTTACTTTAAAAGATTGTTATTTTTTAAATATATGTTTT
>CAZRHX010000038.1:0-4131 GCA_964599855.1 uncultured Tissierella sp.
CTTGGAGACTTTGGAAGAGACTTTATATCTATGGATAGACCAGATAACAGAGGTACTAAACTTGGTACTGTTATAAATGCAAATAGAGATAGTGTGTTTATATTACTTGAAAATAATCTTAAAAAAGAAGATGGCATTGAATTTGTACTTTTAAATGGTAAATATAAGGGCTTAAAATCTCAAGTTAGTGGTAATGCCGGTGATACAATAGAGATGAAAAAAATAGGCAATATAAGGAGAAACTCTCCTGTATATAAATCATCTAGTATAGAATTGCTAAAAAAAGCACAGAAGTCATATGAAGAAAATAAAAATATCTATCCTATAGATATGGAGATAAGAATCAAGATAGGAGAGAGACCGAGTTTAAGATTTATTTATAAAGATTATGATGAAGTAAATGAAGTTGATTTTATAGTAGAAGAAGCTAAAAACAAAGGCTTATCTGAAGAAAAAATAAAAGATCAACTCTCAAAACTTGGAGATACTCAATTTTCTTTAAATGATTTAAAGATAAATCTAAGTGAAAACTCGTTTTTACCTTTAAGTGTTATAAATGAGTTGAGAAGAGATGCAAGTAATCTATTAAATACTTATCTGCAAAAGATCAATAGTAGAAAAAGATTTAATGATGATGACTATAGAGAGAAAAAGGAAAAAGTATTAGATCTCAATAAAGATGAGAGGATAGATAAAAGAAAATTATCTATTAAATTGGATTCTATAAAACAATTAGATGGAATAGAACTTAAAAAGCTAGATCGTATATATCTACCTTTAGTAGATGATTTAATAGAAATAGTTAAAGATTTAAAAGAAAAAGATATAGAGGTCTATGTCAGTACAGGAAAAATTCTTTATGAAAATGACTTTAAGAACTTGAAGAAAAACTTAGAACCAATAAAAAGTATAATAGACGGAGTAAGCGTAGAAAACATAGGCACTTTAAACTATATTAAAAATAATTATGATTTTAAAATACATGGAGATATAGGACTCAATATATTCAACTCTTATACAGTAGATTTCTTTAAAAAGACTGGTCTATATAGCATGGCTTTATCAGCTGAACTAAATCTATCCCAGATAAAAAGCATAGATAAACTTGCTGGTGGAGATTTAGAAGCTATAGCATATGGTTATTTACCAGTTATGCTGACAAAAACTTGTCCTATGGCTTTAGTTAAAGGCTGTAAAGATGATAAAGAGTGTAGAACTTGTAAATTTGCAGATGGATATGGACTAAATGATAGAATGGATAAAACTTTTTATATGAGTAGAAAAGAAGGATATACTACTATATATAATAGTGTTCCTTTGATGCTCTTAGATAGTATGGATCAGATATACAGCTCTGGAATAAGTACTGGAAGATTAGATTTTACTATAGAAACAGAGAATATAAAAGAAGTTCAAGAAGCCTACTATAAATATATAAAAAATATATGGAATGAAAAAGAAGCAAGGGAATTTATTGAAAGGATCAAAGATAACACTGAAATCACTAAAGGACATTTCTTTAGAGGCGTGGTATAAGAGGTGATAATATGAATGAAAAGACTTTAAAATCGTTAGAATATAAAAAAATAATAGATTCTTTAATGAATAAATGTGAATCTTCACTGGGTAGAAAAAGAGTGGAAGAGATCTATCCATCCACAGATATAAAAGAAGTAGAAAAACTCCAAGGTGAAACAGACGAGGCTCTAACTCTTTTAATGAAAAGAGGAGCTCCGCCTTTATATGGAATAAATAGTATAAAAGCGGATGTGAAAAGAGCAGAGATAGGTGGAGTTTTAAGTCCCGGAGCTCTTTTAAGAATATCAGACTCTCTGAGAGTTTCTAGAGACTTGAAAAACTATATAAGAGAAGTGCAAGAAGATAAAGAAAAAGAATATCCTTTAATAGAAGGATATGTTGAAGGTTTAAGTGTGTTTAAAGATATTGAAAATGAAATAACAAATGCTATAATATCTGAAAATGAAATCTCAGATAATGCAAGTACTAGTCTGAGGATGCTTAGAAGACAAATCATAAGTAAAAATGACTCTGTAAGAGAAAAATTAAACTCTATAATAAATTCACAAACAAATAAAAAATATCTACAAGATAATATAGTCACAATGCGAGAAGGTAGATATGTAGTTCCAGTAAAATCAGAAAACAAGAACAATATAAAGGGGCTAGTTCACGATATGAGTGGTAGTGGAGCTACACTCTTTATAGAACCTATAGCAGTTGTAGAGCTAAACAATGAACTTCGGGAATTGGAGCTAAAAGAAAGAGAAGAGATTGAGAGAATACTAAAGGTTCTTTCATCTATAGTAGCTGAGGAATCAAAAGGAATAGCTAACAATCAATATTTACTTCAAGAGTTGGACTTTATATTTGCTAAGGGAAAATTAGCGCTGAATATGAATGCTACAAAACCAATATTAAATGATATAGGGTATATAAATATTAGAAAAGCAAGACATCCTCTTTTAAATGTCAAAGACATTGTGCCTATAGATATATATATAGGTAAAGATTTTAATTCTCTTGTTATTACAGGTCCCAATACTGGAGGCAAGACTGTCAGTTTAAAGACAGTTGGACTCTTAGTACTTATGGGCCAATCTGGACTTCATATACCAGCAGATTTTAATTCTGAAATAGGAGTATTTAAGCAGATCTTTGCTGACATAGGTGATGAACAGAGTATAGAACAATCACTTTCAACTTTCTCATCTCATATGGTAAACATAGTAGATATACTTTCTAAAGTAGAGAGAAACAGTTTAGTTTTATTTGATGAATTAGGAGCTGGTACTGATCCTACAGAAGGTGCAGCTCTAGCTATGAGTATATTAGATTATTTGCTAGGTGTTGGAGCAAATACTATTGCTACCACCCATTATAGTCAATTGAAATTATATGCACTTACTAGAGAAAGAGTTGTAAATGCGTCTGTAGAATTTGATGTAAGAACCTTAAGTCCCACTTATAAGCTACTTATAGGTGTACCTGGAAAATCCAATGCTTTTGAAATATCCCAGAGACTTGGACTTGGAGGCGACATAATAGATTATGCTAAAGGTCTTATTTCAGAAGAAAACATAGAGTTTGAAGATATATTAGAGTCTATGGAGAAAGACAGGATAGCTATAAATGAAAATAAAGAAGAAGCTGCTAGGTATAGAGAGCAAATAGAAGAACTTAAAAAAGAACTATCTGTTGAGAAAGATACAATCAAAGAAATGAAAGATAAAATAATTCAAGATGCTAGAGAAGAAGCTAGAGATATTTTGAGAAAAGCAAAGATTGAATCTGACTCAATAATTGGAGAGCTAAAAGAAGTTTCAATAGAAATTGAAAAAGAAAAATTAAAGAAAATACAAGAAGCTCAAGAAAAATTAAAGTATAAATTAAAAAATGCAGAAGGCGAAATTGCACAAAAGGTACTAAATGTGAAATCTAAAAAACCCCCTAAAGATTTAAAAATTGGGGAAACAGTAGAAGTTCTTACCTTAAATCAAACGGGAACAGTACTTGAGAAACCTGACGATAGTGGAAATGTAAAGATACAAGTAGGTATTATGAAAATAAGTTCACATCTTTCTTCTTTAAGACGTGCTAAGTCTAGGGAAAAAGAAAATATAGGTAGGTCAACTAAAAAGATAATGAGTTCCAAGGCGAAAAATATAAAGGCGGAAATCGACTTAAGAGGACACAATCAAGAAGAAGCTTTCATGGAGTTAGATAAATATTTAGATGATGCTTATATAGCAGGTCTAAAACAAGTACAAATAATTCACGGTAAAGGTACAGGAGTTCTACGCCAAGGTGTGAAAAGCTATTTAAAGAGCAACAGGCATGTAAGAACTTCTAGGCTTGGAACATTTAGTGAAGGTGGAGATGGAGTCACAGTAGTAGAAATAAAGTAAACTTATATTAGATAGATTTTAAATTTAAGGGGGAAAAACAGTGATAAATTTTAAAGAAGAAGTTATAAACTTAATCAAACCTGAGGTAGATTCACTTAGTAGAGAAGAAATATCTTCTCTTATAGAAGTACCACCATCTTATGAGATGGGAGACTATGCTTTTCCAGTTTTTAAATTGGCTAAAACTTTTAGAAAAGCTCCAAAT
>CAZRHX010000038.1:4141-10853 GCA_964599855.1 uncultured Tissierella sp.
CTTATAGCCGAAGAACTTTCAGCTAAGTTTGGAGAAGCAGAGTATTTTGAGAAAATTGAAAATGCTGGGCCTTATCTTAACTTTTTTATAAATAGAGAAAAGCTAGCTAGGACTACTATTGAAGCTATAAAAGAAAAAGGTGAGATGTATGGTAGTTCTGATATGGGAGAAGGAAAAACAGTCATAGTAGAGTTTTCATCTCCTAATATTGCAAAGCCCTTTCATATAGGACACATCAGAACTACTGTTATAGGAAACTCACTTTATAAGATATATAAATTCTTGGGTTTTGATACAGTAGCTATAAACCATTTAGGCGACTATGGTACACAGTTTGGAATGCTTATATCTGCCTATAAAAAATGGGGGGATCATGATGTGATAGAAGAAGACCCTATAAACGAATTATTGAAACTATATGTTAGATTTAATAAAGAAATGGAAACAGATGTAGATCTTAGAGAAGAAGCTAGATATTGGTTTAAAGAATTAGAAAATGAAAATGAAGAAGCTTTAGAACTTTGGACATGGATTCGTGAGATATCTCTAAAGGAATTTAACAAAGTATATGACATGCTTGGAGTTAAGTTCGACTCATTTAAAGGTGAATCTTATTATTCTGATAGAATGCCAAAGATTATAGATGAATTAAAAGAAAAAAATTTACTTGAAGAATCAGATGGAGCTTATATAGTAAATCTAGATAAATATGGTATGCCACCAGCTCTTATAATGAAAGACGATGGTTCTACTCTTTATGCTACTAGAGATATAGCTGCTGCATTCTATAGAAAAGAAAGATATGATTTCTATAAAAATATATATGTAGTAGGTTCTCAACAGATTTTACACTTCCAACAGTGGATGAAAGTGGTAGAGCTTATGGGTCATGAATGGGTAAAAGACTGTGTACATATACCATTTGGTATGGTTAGTCTTGAAGATGGAACACTTTCTACTAGAAGAGGTAAGGTCGTTTATTTAGAAGATGTCTTAAAGACAGCGACACAAAGAACATTAGATATAATAGAAGAAAGAAGCCCTGATCTAGAAAACAAAGAAAAGGTATCAAAGCAATTGGGAATAGGAGCAGTAATATTCCAAGAACTATTTAATCAAAGAATCAAAGATTATGTATTCTCATGGGATAAAACTTTAAGTTTTGAAGGTGAAACTGGTCCATATGTACAATACACCTATGCTAGAACAAACTCCATACTAGAAAAAGGTGGATTTAAAATTGAAGAAGATGTAGATTATAGCCTTTTAAAATCAAAAGAAGAAATAAATATAACAAGACTTCTATATGGTTTCCCAAATACGATATTAGATTCTATGGAAAAAGACGAGCCGTTCTTTATCACAAGACAATTAGTAGAAATAGCTAAAGCTTTCAATAAGTTTTACAACGCTTGCCCTATAATAATAGAAGACACTGAGCTTAAAAAAGCTAGAATGAGTTTAACATATTCAGTAAAAACTGTATTAAAGACAGGACTTGCACTACTTGGAATCGAAGCACCAGAAAGAATGTAGTAAAATGTTGAAATTAGATTTAGAGAAGCTATTATTAAATGTATTTTTAGAAGACAAGTTGAGAAATAATGAACATACAATTGTTTCTCAACTTGCAATTATAACTATAAAATCTTTAATGCCTAGTGATAAGATAAGGGGAAATCTAATAGATTATAAAAGGTTTAAAGAAGAACTTAAACTATTGAGTTATTATAAAATAGATGAAGAAAATCTTTTTCAAATAAGTGTAGGAAGAGAAGAATATTTTAACTACAAAGATAAAATTCTTTATTCTAGAATCTTACCCATAATAGTAGCAAATCAAGATTATAAGATTATAGAGGAAGAAGTGATTAAAAATATAATTTATACTAGCGGGAATATAGAAACTCTTTTAGAGTGGCTTGCTATAAGTAAGTATATATTTTTAAGATTAGAAAAAGATGAAAATATATTAGAAAACTTAAAACAATATATGATAAACTTATCTCAGAGAGAGTTTCTTGAAAAATATAGAGCTGAATATCTATATGATATATCAAAATTGGATATTAAGTTTGAAATAAGTTTTGAAAAAACTAGAGTTGCTCTTATATCTCTTTTTCATGGGATAGACTCGGGGAAATTCAAAGAGCTTAAAGATATATTAGAAATTTTAGATTCTAAAAACACAGAAACAGTTATTGGAAATATAATAAAAAATGCTAATATCGATAAAAACATAGATATAAAAATAGAAGATTCTTATGAAAGAATGGCTTTATATGTATTAAAATTAAGAAAGAGCAGAATAGATCCTGAAGATTTAAAAATAAAAGAGTATATACTTCCAGATATATTTGACTTTAAAGAAGGAGAAGTATTTTTTCATTCTCTTTTAAATCGTTCCAAAGTTATAAAAAAAGAAGTTAAGGATAAATCCTTAACTTCTTCAATTCAAACTAGATTTGGTATGTATCTATTTAAAATTGACCCTTTCAATTAAGATAGGGTTTCTTTTTTTAGAAAATCTAAAAACTCTTCTTGTGGAATGTCAGCAAGTGATGATAGTTCTTCTATAAAGTTGTCCCTTAAATCAAGGAATTCTTTCATATCTGTATGATTGCCAGTATATTCTAATGCTTGGATAATAAGTATCATATCTTCTTTAGACATTTCTTCTATTGTTATCTTGTCAAAATCTTGCATTTTATGACCCCTTTCCTTTGTTATAAATTATAATCTATCCTCTATATTCTACCCTTTTTTTGAATAAGAATCAATATGAAGATAAATAAATATAAGTTTAAAATTAAAATAAAAAATAATAGGTGAAAATATGAAAACATTATTAACAACATTAAATTCAAAATATATACATTCAAATCTTGCAATTAGATACTTACAGAGCTTTGTACAAGATATAGAAGATGTAGATATAGCTGAATTTACAATAAATCAAAGTACTGACTTTATTTCTTCAGAAATATACAAACTAGAAAAAGATTTAATAGGTTTTTCAGTCTATATATGGAATATAAAAGAAACACTTCATGTGTGTGAGATATTAAAACTTGTAAAGCCTGAAATAAAGATTTTTTTAGGGGGGCCAGAAGTAAGTTATGATATGAAGGAAACAATGGAAGAATATAAATATATAGATTTTATTTTATACGGAGAAGGTGAAGGGACTTTTAGGGAATTTATAAAAATGAATAAAAATAAAATTAAAGACTATAGAGGGATAAAAGGGTTAGTTTATAGGGATGACGATAAGATAATAGTAAATCCAGCAAGACCACTTATAAAAAAACTAGACACTATCCCTTCACCATATGAAAGAATGACAGATGAATTTACAAACAAAATAGTTTATTATGAAAGCTCAAGGGGTTGTCCTTTTGGATGCAAATTTTGTCTATCTTCTACTATAAGGGGAGTAAGATATTTTGATATTGAAAGAGTGAAAAGGGATTTAAAAAATCTTATAGAGATGAAGGTAAGACAGGTTAAGTTTGTCGATAGAACCTTCAATGCAAATAAAAAATACTCTAGAGAAATTATGGAGTTTTTAATAGAAGAAGATCCCAAAGGAATAAACTTTCACTTTGAAGTTACAGCCCATCTAATAGATGACGAAACTTTAGAATTTTTAAAGACTGTAAAAGAAGGACTATTTCAGTTTGAGATAGGAGTTCAATCTACAAACGAAAAGACAATAGAAGCTATAGGAAGAACTACAGACTTTGAAATTCTTAGCCAAGTGACTAGAAAAATAAATTCCTTTAAAAATATCCATCAACACTTAGATTTAATTGCCGGACTTCCATATGAAAATTATGAAAGCTTTAAAAGATCTTTTAATGATGTATATGATTTAAAACCAGAAAAACTACAATTAGGATTCTTAAAACTTCTTAAAGGCTCAGAATTGAGAGAGAATGAAAAACTATATGGATATAAATATATAAACCAACCACCATATGAAGTTTTAGAAAATAAATTTATTTCTTATGGTGAAATATTAGAAATCAAAATGATTGAAGATCTGGTAGAAAAATACTATAATGAAGAATACTTTAAAAACACATTGGAATATCTACTATCAAACTACTATAGGTCTGCATTTGATTTTTATGAAGATTTTTCGAAGTATTGGACAAGGAACGATTATCACAAAAAATCCCATAGCAGAAATAAGTTATATGTAATATTATATAATTTTATAAAAGAAAATAACTTTAAAGATAAAACTACAATCTACAATCTATTAAAATATGACTATATATTCAATAATAAAAAGAATAGACTTCCATTTAAGTTTGAAGAGAATAAAGATCTTTATGATTTCAATATACATGAAGTCTTAAAGGATGAGATGCTCTTAAATACATTGTTAAAAAAGTACAAAGATAAGCCTACTAAAAAACTTATAAATCTAGTGGATGTAGTTCCTTTTTCTCTAGATGTATTAAAGGTCATATCAAATGACTTTAGACCTGTGGAAGATTTAGAATCAAAGTATATACTGTTTGATTATTTAGATGGAAGTGTTATTCCATGTAAAACTTATGATATTACAAATATAGTAAAGGGGGATTGATTATGAATTTTTTAGAAGATCTGATAGATATAAATAAGAGTGTATTAGATAAAACTCTTAAGAGCTTTATGAAGAATTGGATGATTATATTTACAGGAATAGTTTATACTATAATAAATCTACTTGCTTTTAATGTATTAGAAATACTTTTTGCAGGTCCATTATCTATATTATCAGGTATAGCATTTGCTCTACTAAGGAGTAGTATTGCTTCCAACTATTTATATTTATTGTTCAATATAGTAAACTATAATAGACTTACAATAAATAACTTTAAAGAAGGGTTCACCTATTATATAAGGAAGATATATGTTGTTTTCTTTATCTTGTATTTTGTCCAGTTACTATTATCGATTATAACACCAGCTTTAGGGCTACTAGGTAATAATTTATTTTTGTTTGTAAATTTAATAACAATAGTTATTTTAACAGCTCTACCAGAAACAATTTATTTAAAAGATTATGATGCATGGGAAAGTATCATATATTCATTAAACTTTTTAAAAGAAAATTTTATAAATTGGTTTATTCCTAACTTGATATTCTATGTTGCTATTTATTATATATCAGGTGTAATACTACAAGAAATATTCAATGTGAATGTGAACTTTAAATTTTATGCAGATCCTATATATATAAGTAGATATATTATAGCTCAAATTGTATTTTCCTTTATGATGATATATAGAGGATATTTATATAAGTTATTAAGTACTAGTACTAGAAGGAAAAGAATGTTTATGAAAAAAATATAAAGTAGGCGATAAAATGAATTATATTGAAAGAAAATTAGAAAAAAGAAGAAAGGATATAAGTTTTATACAGATAAAAAGTGATTCACCCCTTGCGATTGAAGACTATAATATAACTGATTATCCTTTACCAATAATAACAAGTAGTTTAATTCAAGAAGTAAAGATCAATCAAGCAGAAGAAATAGAACTTGAAAAAATTATAGATGGTATTATCTTTCTACTTGGAGTAGGGGATTCAGATTTTCCATATATTGATCAATATAGAAGTCTTTTAAAAAGAGTATCTCCTGAAATAGAAGAGATAATATTCTTTAGAGCTATGACTTCTTTTAAAGATGAGGATATAGACAATAGCCTTATAAATATAAGAGCACTCTTGAGTTTAAATCCAGAGAATGTTAAAGCTCTATTTCAATATGGAATAGTTCTTGAAGAAATAGGCAGGGCTTTACTCGACGAGGAAGATATAAAAGACGGAGAAGAGATCCTTAAGCTCTCTACTTTGAATTTCGAGAAGATATTAGATGTAGATGAGGAATATGCTTTAGCGTATTATAAATTGGGCTATCATTATAGATATTCAAGCCAATATTTAAAAACAGATCTGATCTGGACAAAATTTTTAAAGTTTAGCGAAGATGAAATTTTAAAAGAAGAGATAAGAGAAGAGTTAGCTTTTATAAAAGATGAAGTAAACCTAGAAACAGCTATCACATATATAAGTTATAGTGATTATAAGAAAGCACTAGACTCACTTTTGAACTTACTACCAAAACATGAAGAGAATTGGAATGTTAATTATCTGATAGGAAAGAGCTATAATGGCATGGGAGAATTTAAAAGTGCCATAAAATATTTCAATCAAGCTATAAAATATAATAGGGAGGAATCAGAACTATATAATGAATTGGGGGTAGTCTACTATAATATAGGAGAAATATATAAAGCCATGCAAATCTTTACTGAAGGAATACAGCATTGTCAAGAAGACTATAGACTTATATTCAACAGAAGTCTAATGTATGCTGGATTAGAAGATTATAAAAAGGCATTGGAAGATGCAGAAAAAGCATATGGATTAGAGCCTGATGAAAGTATAAGGGCACAGATAGAATGGTTAAGAGAGCAAGTTTAAAAGATGGGTATGAATAGCTATATAGATGTAGGAATACTTATTAATAGATTTTTAAAAAATAATATTATATTAATAAAAAGTTTTAAAAACAGTATTGACTTTAATCCCAAAAGATAGTATTATGATAAATGTTAAGAGAATAAACAAAGTTTTTCTTTAAAAGAAACTTTAAAAGCAGCTTGACATTTTCAACAAAATATTGTATCATTATAAAGCCGGTTA
>CAZRHX010000039.1:0-890 GCA_964599855.1 uncultured Tissierella sp.
CAAAAAGGCATTCAAAAACTAAAGGAAGATCGTACAACCTTTATAATCGCTCACAGACTTTCTACTATAATGGATGTAGATAAGATTATTGTTCTTCATAAGGGTAAGATAATTGAAAGAGGTAATCATGACTCTCTAATGCTTCAAAATGGTTTTTATAAAAATATGTACGACGAACAGATAAGAAATCAGTAGTAAATAATCATATGAGAGGTGTTATAGTGAAAAAAATATTAATTGTTTTATTAACAGTAGTTTTATTCTTAGGTGGATGTGCTTCAGATATTGAAGAAGATAAGGTACAATACAACAAAATTACAGCAGAAGAAGCAAAAAAAATTATGGATACAGAAGAAGTTATAATTCTGGATGTCAGAACACCAGAAGAATATAAGGAAGAGCACATAGAAGGTGCTCTTCTGATCCCAGACTATGAACTTGAAAACTCAGCAGCGAGTGAATTGCCAGATAAAGATAAGAAAATACTTGTCTATTGTAGAAGTGGCAACAGAAGTGAATCTGCTGCAAAAGTATTGATAGAGATGGGCTATACCAAGGTTTATGATTTTGGCGGTATAATGAACTGGACCTATGGGACAGTAAAAGAAGAATAGTATATAATTGATTTATTAATTTTAGCATAGTTTCACGATTAATTAAAAAACACTTAAATAAAGTTTTATTTTGTCGATATATCTATTAGTGAAAATTTTTTAAAATCTATTAATAATAAAAAATTATAAATATAGATATTAGATAAAAAAACTTAGTTTACATTGTGTTGAAATTATATAAATAGAGTAATTTTTTATATTGGTCTATATAGTTTCAATTTAAATTTTAATATTGTGAACTATTATTTTTGGAGGGAATCTATGGCTAAAATCAAT
>CAZRHX010000039.1:900-10846 GCA_964599855.1 uncultured Tissierella sp.
ATTTAAGCAAAGAAAAAAAAGATATTACGAAATGGCATAAGATAGTCTATACATTTATTTATATTTGTATAGCTATTTCTTTGCTTGGGGTAAATAAGTATACTGATAGTCTAGATTTCCTAGATAAATCAAATACAGTTTTTATTAATCCAAAAGAATTCAATGAAGATTTTAGTGTATACGAGTTAAAGAATGGAGATGATTATATCTTCAATTATACTATTAGCATACCTGATGAGGTATATAAAAATCTAGATGGTGAAGAATATAGATTGATTATCAACGGCGTTCATGACAATGCAATTAAAGTTTGGTTCAATAATCAATTGGTAATTAGTGTAGGTGATTCAGAAAATGGTCTTAGTATGCTTAGATCTGCTCATGTTTATGGTTCCATAGAAAGGTCCATGATAGAGAGTAATAATCTGATAAAGATTCAGACCTATGCCAATAATAGGACAGGTACTGACAATCCAATTATCTTCACTGAAAAAGCTCCAGGGGAAAGAGCTATTAGATTATTGGTTTTATTTAATGAACGACTCATCGCTATTGTTATTGGCTTTATCATTATGTCAGTAGTTTTTGTATTAATAATTTATACTTTAAACAAACAAGGTAATAAGCTTTTATTATTTCTTAGCTTAGCTACGCTATTTATAGGTATTTACTTTTTCGACTATCTCCCAGTGAATTATTTAAATCAAGAGTATATTATTCTAAAAAAAATATTCTTATTTAATTTATCTTTAGGAATTTTATTTTATGGTATATCTCTCTATACTTTGATTCAAAAGAAATATATAATAGTACTATCATTGGCTCAACTTGTATACTATATTGTTATAATCTTATTATCTAGAGATATTGTTCAGTTCAGATTTTATTATAATTATTATTATTTTAGTTTGTTGCCTATAGTATTAATTTTCTTTATGTCAACTCTTTTTAATATAAGAAAAAGCAGCAGATTATTTATTTTACTCTTACACTTTTCAGCAATATTCGCCTTGGGTCTTGTGAGATTTGGTATAGGCTTTAAAAATAATTATTTTTCTCTAGCAATGCCCATATTTATTATGTTTACGGTTGGTTTTTTACCAATGATTATAACCTTTGATTTACTTTTGGAAAAAGATCTAAAAGTTATTAGGGAAAAAGAATTGAAAGATGTGGCATATAAACAGTCTATGACTGATGATTTAACTGGTGTATGGAATAAAAGATATCTAGAGAGTCGCTTAGATAATTTACATGAAAAAACAGTAGTTGCTTTGATTGATTTAGACAACCTAAAGGCTATAAATGATACCCATGGTCACTTAGCAGGTGATGCAGCACTATATCATATTATTCAAGTAATAAAGAACAATATTCGTCAAAGTGATGATATATGTCGATATGGTGGTGATGAATTTGTTGTAATATTTGAAGATTGTAGAATTGAAGATGCAGTAGATATTATAGAAAAAATTCGCAAATCAATATGTAAAAAACCAATTGTATTTAATGAGAAACAACTAACTACATCCATTTCTACAGGTCTATGTGCTGTTTCGGAAGAACTTATGGGTAAGAAAATTCTAGAATGTGCAGACAGGCAATTATATATAGCTAAAGCAAAAGGAAAGAATAGGACAGAATTTTCGCATTTCACCTAAGCGTAGATTAACATATTTTAGGAAAGAGAGTAAAAAAACATTGCAACATATCTTTCTTTAACAAACTAAAGTTTAGAGAGATTTTGCTTGGGTATCAAAACATCGTAGTATAAATATTAGTGTTTTTTATACTAAAATCACAGTAAGTTAAAAGGAGAATAGAAGGGAAATGAATAAAAAGAAAATTAGTCTTGTAGGATTTATGAGTTTTTTAATTTTAGCGATTGTTATTGGTCTATCAAAACCTTTTCAGCCTGAATTAAGCTCTCAGGGTCACTTTATCCTGATGATGCTTTTAATAACAATTGGGCTTTGGATTTTTAAACCTAGAGACATTCCATTTTCAATTAGCAGTGGTTTATTTATGGCTTCTTTATTAATTTTAGATGTACCTGCTAATATTGTCTTTGCAGGCTTTTCAGGAACGGCTGTCTGGACGCTGATAGCCGCTTTATTTTTTGGATTTGTACTGGCTAAAACAGGATTAGGTAAACGTATTGCCTATTTTGGCATCAAGAATACCCATCTATCTTATGCAGGACTTCTAACCATGTGGGCTATAATCGGTGTAGTTCTTTCAATATTGACACCTTCCATCACTGTTAGAATTGTAATTGTTACACCTATTGCTTTAAATTGTGTCAATATTTGCAAACTATCTAAAGGTTCAAAAGGGAGATCCTTGGTCTTGCTAACAGCATGGGCAATGGCTCTTATTCCTGGGACTGGATGGTTAACAGGTTCATTGACTGGACCTATACTTTCAGGATTTTTTGCATCTGTTCCTGGACTTGGAGCAATTGAATTTAGCGATTGGGCAAGAGTATCCCTACTACCAATGAGTATAATCAGTGTGCTCACAGTTATTGGTGGTTACATAGTTCTAAAACCTTCAGAACCTCTTAGTTTATCCAGAGATGTTTTTATTGAAGAATATAAAAAATTGGGATCAATTAGTAAAGATGAGAAAATTACAGGAGCCATACTTATCGCTACTTTTATCATGTTTGTTAGCAATTCATGGCATGGGATTCCTGATGCTGCAACATGTCTTATAGCCTGGTTTTTATTATCACTAGCTGGAATTATCAAGGGCAAGGAAGTAAGCACTGGGATAAATTGGGATCTAGTTATTTTTGTTGGTGCTGGTATGGGTTTTGGAGCAATTTTTGAATATGCCGGTATATCAAAATGGATGTCTCTAATTCTAGTAGATGCACTTAAACCAATATCTGCTAGTCCATGGTTATTTGTATATATTGTTCTTATATTGATGTTTATTTGGAGATTTGTTGATATTGCCGTATTTGTTCCGACTCAGGCAATTGTAGTAGCCATTCTTCCCCAGGTTTCACAAGCTTATGGGATCAATCCTCTAGTCTGGGTTCCCCTTCTATGCATTGCTATGAATGCATTTTTTCTTAGCTATCAGAATATGTTTGTCTTGGTTGCAGAAGCAAATATGGAAGGTCAAGGTTGGACACCTAAACACTTAGCCCAATATGGAAGTGTATACTTTGTGGCAAGTATGATTACTATGCTTATAGCCATTCCATATTGGATTTCAATCGGTATGTTTAGCTAAGGAAAGTCTATTATGAGAATGATGTGTAATGATATAGATAAGTAGATTGACATAGTTGTAAAAGATATATAGACTTGTCTTATATATGAAAATAATTATTGATACTTGTTTCATCCCTATATGATTGAGGGTAAATTTTATTGAGGGGGAATAATATTATGGATAAGGAAAGAATTGAAAGAGCAGTTAGGGAAATACTTTACGCAATAGGTGAAGATCCAGATAGAGAAGGACTACTAGATACACCAAAGAGGATGGCAAGGATGTATGAAGAGATATTTTCAGGATTAAATGAAGATCCAAAAAAATATTTAGAAGTATATTTCCAAGAGGAACAATATGAGGAACTAGTTTTAATTAAAGACATTCCCTTTCATTCTGTTTGCGAGCATCACTTGGTGCCTTTTTTTGGTAAGGCCCATGTGGGATATATACCTAAAGGGGGTAAATTAACAGGACTTAGCAAACTAGCTAGAGTTGTAGATTGTGTTTCTAAGAGACCCCAACTTCAAGAAAGACTTACAGCTACTGTAGCTGATTCAATAGTAGAAAAGCTTGATCCCTATGGAGTTATCGTCATAATTGAAGCTGAACATATGTGTATGACCATGAGAGGCGTTAAAAAGCCAGGTTCCAAGACTATAACTTCTGCTGTAAGGGGAACCTTTGCATCTGACTCTAGATCTAGGGCAGAAGTATTATCTATGATAAACAAATAATTATAAACATGCGGAGGAAATATGAAAAAAATAATAAGTGAAATAAAAACTATTAAGTTTCTAGACAAAGACTTAAGCTTCGGACATAAGACCTATATAATGGGGATACTAAATGTTACTCCCGATTCCTTTTCGGATGGCGGAGATTTTACAGATATAGATAAGGCAATTGCCCATGGCAAAGAGATGATATCTTTAGGAGCTGATATTATTGATATTGGTGGAGAATCCTCAAGACCAGGCCACCAAAACATTACTACAGAAGAAGAAATAAAACGTGTGATACCAGTTATTAAAAGATTGTCAGCTGAAACAGATGCCATAATATCCTTAGATACCATAAGGTCAGAAGTGGCTGAAGAAGGCTTAAAAAATGGAGTCCATATAATCAACGACATATGGGGTCTACAAAAAGATCTAGATATGGCAAAAGTAGCTGCAAAATATAAGGTTCCTGTGGTAGTTATGCATAATCAAGATGGAACTGAATATGAGGATATGCTGGGAGAGATAAAAGAGTTCTTTAAGAAATCTATAAGCATTGCCAAAGAAGCAGGAATTGAAGATGATATGATAATATTAGATCCAGGCATTGGTTTTGGTAAAACACCTGAACAAAACATAGTATTGATGAGTAGGTTAGATGAGATAAAGTCTCTGGGCTATCCTCTTTTACTTGGTACATCAAGAAAATCTATGATAGGTAAGATCTTAGATTTACCAGCAAAAGAAAGAATGGAAGGAACACTGGCAACTACTGTACTTGGTGTATCTCAAGGAGTAGATATAGTCAGAGTTCACGATGTTTCTGAAAATTCAAGAGCGGCAAGAATGACAGATGCAATAATCAGGGGTGAATATCATGGATAAAATCATCATGGAGAATATGGTTTTCTATGGCTATCATGGAGTATTGCAAGAAGAAAAACTACTAGGTCAAAAATTTCATGTAGATGCTGAACTGCATTTGGATTTAAAGCAGGCAGGTCAAACAGACGATTTAAATCATACTGTCAGCTATGCCATGGTCTATGAAACTATAGAAGAAATCATGACTAAAAAAAAGTTTGATCTATTAGAAGCACTCTCCCATGAAATATGTGGTCAAATCTTATCATCTTTTGAAAGGGTATCAAGTCTTAAGCTAAAGATTAAAAAGCCTAGTGCTCCTGTAGTGGGTAATTTTGATTATTTCGCAGTAGAAGTTAAAAGGAGTAGAGAAGATTATGAATAGGGTATATCTTGGACTGGGAAGCAATATTGGAGAAAGTAAAAAAAACATTGAATCAGCCCTAGCGCTATTAAGTGAAAAAGTAAATATAGTCAAGAAATCTTCCTATTATGAAACTGAACCCGTAGGATTTAAAGACCAAGCATGGTTTTTAAACATGGTGCTTGAAGGGCAAACAGATTTAACTCCTATAGAGTTATTGGACTTTACTCAAGGTATCGAAAGAAACATGAAAAGAATTAAAACAATTTTAAATGGGCCAAGAATCATAGATCTAGATATATTGATATATGATGATATTAAGATGGAATCAGATAGACTCACCCTACCTCATCCTCGTATGCAGGAAAGGGCCTTTGTGATGGTGCCCATGTTTGAAATATCTCCTAATATTACTCTTGAGAATAGGCCTATCCAAGATATAATTAAAAGCCTTAAAGGTCAAAAGATCAAGAAGCTGATAGATTGATGGATAGAATCAATTGTATTTTAAAAGATAAGGATTTTCTGGTTTTTTTAAAGAAAAATGAAGAATTAGAAGTGGATAGGATTTTTTGCCACCATGATATAGTTCACTTTTTAGATGTATGTAGGATAGCTAGGATAATCAATTGCGAAAGAGAACTAGAGATAGATATAGAACTAATATACGCTGCTGGCTTACTTCATGATATTGGGAGATGGGTAGAATATAAGACGGGAAAAGACCACGCCATAGCAAGTGCTGAACTAGCAGAAGCTATCCTTATTAGATGCAACTTCAATCAAGCTGAAAGACAGGAGATCCTTTTGGCCATAAGATCTCATAGAGATAAGGAACATAAGACAGATCTAAGCTCCATACTATATGAGGCAGACAAAGCATCTAGACTATGCTTTAAGTGTAACGCCAAGGATAAATGCAAGAGGTTTTTAAATGGAGAAATTTATTATTTAAAATATTGATTTTTTATAGAATTATATAGTAAGAGTATTTACTCCCCAAGCTAAACTTGGGGAATTTTTATACCTAATTATGAAATTATAGGATTGATACTAGCCACCTATATTAAATAGTTTTTTAGTTCCTGCAATTAATTTTTTTATGCCTCCAACTAGAAGGTCTATAAGAATTCACATATACAATCCTCCTTTAAATGGAATCTATAATGTTAAAATAAATACTTTTCCTTTAAAATCTATTTACCCCTAAGATAGATATAATCACTGAAGTAAATGAATATATTATTTTCAAATAGTCAATACTTCAAATAATGTTTATGATTATAGGCAAAAAAGAGCAAAACTTATTTTCCAAAGACCAATTTATGCAAGATATGTCTTTTTATTCCCATAGCTTTTTCAGGACAAAGTTCATGACAACAAAAACATCTAATACATCCATCGGTATCAATCTGGGCCTTCTTATCTCTGATTGTGATCACTTTTGCAGGACAATCTCTAGCACAGATACCACAACCTATACATTTACTCAAGATTACTTTTGGATAAGGTCGAACTTTATCCAAAAGAAAATCTACTACAAAAGAAGGTATTCTATCTTCTACAAAGTTTACATGAGTTGAACCTGGTAAAAGAAAAGGTTCTATACTTATATCATCGATAGATACTCCATAAAAGTCAATATTGTTTATATCTTCTGTAGCTAAGTTTCTTTTTTGAGCATGAAGATTGGTTGGAGCATTTTCTATGCCTGCAATTTTACAAGCAACCAAGTCAAGTTCATAGGGATTGTCCCCTACAAGTAAAAGTCCTAGATTTCTAATATCTCCAGCTGAGGGTCCGTCACCTTCCATGGCTTCTATTCCATCAATAATAGAAAAAACTGGCTTTACATAGTCGCATACATCTATTAGCATGTTTGCAAAATTATCAGGATCATTCATTTTAAAATGATAGTCGGCTTTTGTTACGCCAGGTATCATTCCAAATAGATTTTTAACTGCGCCAGTATAAGTCATCATGGTGTGAGTTTTTAGCTTGGCACAAGAAACCACATAATCTACTTCAGTAAAGGCTTTAACGAGTTTGAGATTGTTTACAACTATGGCATCAGTAGCTTTAACTTCAATGCCATCAGTATTATAATTGAGCTGGCAGCCGCACCTCTCAGCAACTTCTGCTATACCAGAGGCTTCATAGACTGATTTTAAGACCATTTTATTAAAAGGTCCTCCTGGGCTATCTCCAATTATAACTTGGAAACCTTTTTTCATAAGATATCGAGCAACACCCTCTACAACAAAAGGATGAGTTGTAACGCCATCTTCTGGTAGGTTCTTTTTAAGTAAATTTGTCTTTAATAAAATCTTGCCTGGTTTTAACCCCTTTAACACATTCAGCTCAGACAACAAAGATTCTACTCTTTCTATTGTTTTATCATAGTCATAATTTTTACATCTGCTTATTCCAACTTGTCCCATAAAAAGACCTCCTCTATATAGTTTAATTATACACTCTCTTTTGCAATATAAGTAAACTGATTTATGAAACAATATGAATCATGAATACAATTGCATTTAATATAGATTGTTGATACAATTTTATATAAGAAGATTTTCTGTAATATTATTTAAACATGTAGTCAACTACTAAATTAAGGAGGTTTTAAAGATGTCAAATGAGCGTTATGAAAAAGGTATAAAAAAGATACAAGAATTTACTCTATCACATGATGATGAAAATCCAACAGGTGAAATGGAGATTGGTGAAGCATTTAAAGATATAGCTCCTGATTTGAGTAAATATGTTGTTGAATTTGCTTTTGGAGATATTTATTCACGTCCAGGATTGGATAACAAGCAAAAAGTTCTTACAACAATCGCTGGGCTTGTTGCTCAAGGAATGCCTCAGATTGAAATACACATAAACTCTGGGCTTAATGTTGGTTTAACACCTGAAGAAATTGTAGGTTGCATTATACATCTCCTTCCTTATACAGGATTTCCACGTGTACTCAATGCTTTAAAGGTTGCCAAGAAAGTGTTTGAAGAACGTGAAGTATCTGTTAACAGCTAAATAATAGAAGTGATAGAAGGCCACCAAGATTTATAAATCTTGGTGGCCTTCTATTATTATAAAATTATTTAAAAACTACTTAAATAAAACTTTAATTTACCGATAGTTAATATACATAGTAGTAGAAAAATATTAAGATATTCAAAATAGGAGGAGAATATGTTAAAAAACAAAGATAAGCAAACAAAACTTAGTTTATTGAATGTAACAATTTATTTGATTATATTAATAACCTATATGTTGACTTTTAAAAGGGGACTTAATAATAATATAGGTTTAGGAATATTATTATTAATGGGATTCATTCAAATATACACCAGTTTTATTCTTTACAAGAGTGATGAGGATATATCGGGGGAACGAGAGCAAGAGCTTAAATTAAGAGAAAACAATAGGTCACTATCAAATACAGTATTAGAAATAGTAGACAAGTTAAAAAATTCATCTAGCGCTCTTGAAGAAAAAAACGATGAGTTGATTAACAATTTAAGGGGAATAAATAATTCAATCGAAGAAATAGCCATAGGTTCGACTACTCAGGCCCAAGATACTCAACAAATATATGGTTTTATATCTGAACTTGGAGAAATTGCAAAAGAAAATGATATAGATTCGAAAGAAGTAAAAGTTGGAATAAGAAATATACAGGATCAAAAAGATACAGGAATAACATCTATTATGGAATTTAGAAAACTAGCAGAATCTACCCAAGAAGTAATGGTAGAGATTAAAGAAGTAATGGACATTACAAATAGGAATGTTGCTAACATTATAGATGAGGCTAAAGGTGTAAGAGAGATAGCTAATCAAACAAATCTACTTTCTTTAAATGCTAGTATTGAGGCAGCAAGAGCAGGTAAAGAAGGAAGAGGTTTTGCAGTTGTAGCTAGTGAGATACAGAAGCTATCAGATGAAACAGCTAATTTAGTGGAGAGTATTGATAGAGAATCACAAGAATTATTGAGCAGTGTTTCAGAATCCAATGAGAGTATTGAACGTATTATTAAAGCTACTGAAAGTCAATATACAGAAGTGATTAAAATAGAAAATATATTTAATCAAACCGGTGAACTAACCAATAGTGCATCAAACTCAGCTACAAAATTAAGTGAATCAGGAATTAGAATAAATACTGGTGTAAATAAAATTGAAGAACTATTACAAAATCTTGTTGCAATTACCCGTGAAAATGCAGCTTTAACCCAAGAGTCAAGTGCTACAATTACTCAGCAAATGGGTTCTACAGATGAAATTGTAGAAATAGAAAAAGATGTAATAAAACTCTCAGAATCATTACAAGATAAAGCTCTTGAAATTAAGATGCTTGTGGATACAAATATTTTAACCGATGAAATAAAAATAAGCAATGAAAAACTAGTTGACCTTAGTAAAAATCTTAATTTAACTTCGGCTTATGTAACAGATAGCGAGGGAGAGATTATTTATTGTAATGAACCGGAAACAATAGGATTTAACATATATGATGTAGATCCAGTATTTAACAACTTGAAATCAGGAGCTAGTTTTGCAACAACACCAATTAAAAAAAGAGTTGAAGATGGAAAAACATATAAATATCTTGCATTGAAAAAAGATAATGCAGTGTATGGTGTGGGAATGAGATTAGACTAATCAAAAAGCTGAATTTTATGAATAAAGACCTTCAAACTTTGAGTTTATCATAAACTCAAAGCTTGAAGGTCTTTTTATAATACACATTAACTTATCTATT
>CAZRHX010000040.1:0-5699 GCA_964599855.1 uncultured Tissierella sp.
GATAGAAAAAGAATCAGATATTAGAAAAGGTGTTTTTGTAACTTTAAAAAAAGATGGCATGCTAAGAGGATGTATAGGCACGACCGAACCAACTAAGCGAAGTATTGAGATGGAGATAATACAAAATGCAGTTTCAGCAGGCACAGAAGATCCTAGATTTGCTAGGGTTAAAGAAGAGGAACTAGAAGAGTTAACTTATTCAGTAGATGTACTTTCAAAATCAGAGCCTGTAAAAAATATAGAAGAACTAGATGTAGAAAAATATGGAATTATAGTCAGTAAAGGAGTTAAAAGAGGGCTCTTGCTCCCAAATTTAGAGGGCGTAGACACAGTAAAACATCAAATACAGATAGCACTAAGTAAGGCAGGAATAAGACAGGGTGAAAGATACGATATGGAAAGATTTAAAGTTACTAGATATTATTAGGAGGTGATTATTTTGAAAGAAGCTATGTATTATAAAAAACTAGATAAAGACTATGTAAGCTGCCGACTATGTCCCCATTACTGTACTCTAGAGGATGGAGGAATAGGAAAATGTAGGGTCAGAAAAAATGAAAAAGGAAGGCTCTATACATTAAACTATGGAAAGATTAGTGCTTCTGGATATGACCATATAGAAAAGAAACCTTTATATCACTTTTATCCAGGCTCTACTATATTTTCCATAGGAAGTTTTGGTTGTAATTTAGCATGTGATTTTTGCCAAAACTATCAAACCGTGTATGATAGTTCTTACTCTAGAAATATAGATGAAGATACTATACTACTATTGGCAGAGAAAAACAATTCCATAGGACTTGCATTTACCTACAATGAGCCTAGTATATGGTATGAATATATGCTTCACATGGCTAAAAAGACAAAAGAAAAAAATCTTAAAAACATTATGGTGACAAATGGATATATAAATGAAGAACCCTTAAAAGAACTTCTTCCATATATAGATGCTATGAATATAGATTTAAAGTCCATGGAAAATTCTTTTTATAAGGATATTTGTAGCGGAAGTTTAGAACCTGTATTAAAAACTATAGAAATAGCAGCAAAGAGTACGCATGTTGAAGTTACAACTCTTTTAATAGAAGGAGCAAATAGCCAGCTGGAAGAGATAGAAGAACTAGGTAAAAAATTAGCCAGCATAGATAAAAGCATACCACTTCATATAAGTAGATATTTTCCTGCATATAAGATGGATCTACCAGCTACCAGTATAGAAGTGCTTGTAAAAGCTAAGGATATATTAAAAAAACATCTAGACTATGTCTATATAGGAAATGTTTCTGGAATGGATAAAAACACCTATTGTCCATCTTGTGGAAATAAGCTTGTAGATAGAGAGATTAGAAAAAAGATAATAGGACTAGAAGATGGCAGATGTAATAATTGTGGTAAGGATATAAATATAGAATATTGATTATATGATTAGAAATAAATAATATTTTAAATAAAATATACTTACTAATAGAGGGGATATATTATATAATAAGATAAGTAAAATATATAAATTTAGGGATGGGATTTTATGGGGTCGAATAGTTTAACTGGCCAATTAATTTTAATATTATTTCTAACACTTTTAAATGCATTTTTTGCTGCCTCTGAAATGGCAATAATATCTGTAAATAAAAAGAAAATAAAAGCTAAAGCAAAAGATGGTAATCAAAAAGCCAAGATGCTTTTAAAGATACTAAAAGAGCCATCTAAATTTTTATCTACAATTCAAGTGGGTATAACATTTGCTGGATTCTTTTCATCTGCATCAGCAGCGGTTGGCATATCTGATGATCTTGGAAAAACTTTAACTAGTATGGGTATTCCCTTTGGTGAGAATATAGCCTTTGTGGGAGTAACGCTTTTACTTTCATATATAATTCTTGTTTTTGGCGAACTAGTTCCAAAGAGAATAGCTCTTCAAGATGCTGAGCGATTTTCTATGTTGGCAATAAAGCCTATAAATATGTTTGCTAAAATGATGAAACCATTTGTAAGCTTTCTATCTTTTTCTACCAATACTATTTTAAGAATATTTGGCCTTAATCTTAAAGGAATAGAGGAAAAAGTAACATTAGAAGAAATAAAATCCCTTGTAGAAGTAGGGCATGAACAAGGAGTTATAAATCCTGTAGAAAGAGAAATGATAGATAGTGTTATAACTTTTGATGAGAAAGTAGCCAAGCAAATAATGACAGATAGAACAGAAGTCGACATGATAGATATAGACGATTCAAATGATATAAATTCCCAGAAAATGATCAACTTAAAACATTCAAGAGTTCCTGTGTATAAAGATAATATAGATAACATTATAGGGGTACTCTATTTAAAAGATTATTTACTCCATGCCTATAAGGATGGCTTTGAAGATTTAGATATAAGGAAAATCATGAGAAAGCCTTTCTTTGTTCCTGAATATAAAAATGTAAATGATTTATTTTTAGAACTGCAAAAGACTAGAAATCATTTTTCTATACTCATAGATGAATATGGAGGTTTTTCAGGAATAGTAACCATGGAAGATCTTATAGAAGAGATAGTTGGTGAAATTGAAGATGAATATGATCATGATAAACAAGATATAAAAAGAGTAGATAAAAACGTATATTATTTAAAGGGAAGTGTACCTATAAAAGATTTAAATAGCAGGTTAGATTTAAAATTAGAAGAAAATACAGACTGCTATGACAGTCTAGGTGGATTTCTTATATATCTTTTAGATGATATTCCAGAAGAAGGTGAAGAAGATACAATAGTATATAAAAACATAGAGTTTAAAATAAGAAAGATAAAAAAAAGAAAGATTGAAAATGTTAAAATGACCATATTGGAAGATGGAAAAAACAATAAAAAGTGATTTTGAAATTAATAAACAGAAAAAAATATAATGTATAAAGCATAAAAGCGTAGAAAATATTAAATAGTGATAACTTTAGCCCTTATTTTACAAATAGAGGGCTTTTGTTTTAAAAAGACATCTATTAGATATGTAAGGAAAACTTATATTGGTAAAGCAGGTGATGTTACTAAGAGCTTAAAGTTGGAGATGTAGATATAATATTAGCTTGTTTATGTTATAATTAAGCAAATAAACTTAAGGAGATAGTATGGAACTTATAAAGATAAAAAGCAAATATGACAAGAAAAGATTTATTAAGTTTTATAAAAACCAGTACATAAATAACTCTAAAACACGAGACTCCTTATCTGCTTTTTTAAAAGATTTATTGAATGAAAAATCAGTATTGAATAAGTCCATATATTTAGAAGCTTTAATGGTAGAAGAAAAAGAAGATATTATAATGATTTGTATTCTAGTACATGCTGAAAGAATGCCGGATGTCTTACAAATAAGTTTTTTTGAATCTCTAGTATATAGTCCAGAAGCATTTAAACTTATATTAGATAGGGCTAATGTTTTAGCTAAAGAAAAAGGGGCTGACAATATATCTGGATCTTTAAATATACATGTAAATTATGGATTAGGATTTTTAGCTAGTGATTATGATAAAGATCAAAGTTTTGGAATGCCTTATAATTTAGATTTTTATAATAAATACTTTGAAGATAATAGTTTTAAATCTATAAATCTTATAAGCTATAAAAAAGAAATGAGTAGTATTGATAAATTGTTAAATGATGGGATGAAAAAGAGACTTGATAAAAGATACATTGTAAGAAGTATAGACTTTAAAAACTTTAAAGAAGAGATAAAGCTATATACTCAAATTAATAATAAAGCTTTTGAAGAACATATATTTTATTATAAAAGAAATACAGATGAAGACATGGAGTTGTTTAAAGATTTAAAGTTTTTACTAAAAGAAGAGAACCTTTTGTTTGTAGAAAGGGATGGGGTAGCTGTTGGTTTTATGCTTTGGTATCCTGATTTTTATGAAATTATGAAACCAGGGACAAGTGTTGGATTGACTACTGTTATAAAAAACAAACTATTTTCTAAAAGAATAAAAACCTTTAAAATTGTAGAGATAGGAATTATTCCAAGTGAAAGGGACAAGGGAGCTATACTTTCTTTATTTGAAAAATGCTTTCAAATTACAAAGGGGAGATTTGAAAACTTTGAATCAAGTTGGGTGTTGGAAGATAATAACAAATCTAAAGCATTTGGTATAAAGTGGGCAGATGCTGAATCTAAAAGATATAAGGCTTATATTAAGGAAGTAAGATAATGGTAAAATACAAAAGAATAGAAAATCCATATGAGCTATATGAATATAGAGATTCAGATATGAAGATTAAAGAAGTAGATAGAGAATGGATTAAACTGTTAGAGCTACTAGAAGATATCAATCCTTGTGGGCAAAATTATGATATAGTTGATGACTGCATGATAGTTTCATATAAATTTAAATTAAATTTATTTAATTTTAAAAACATTGTCCCTTTAAGACTAAATATAGAAATCATAGGATTACCAATTTCAGTGTCAAAGCAAGGTTATTTTGGAAATCCTTATCGAGTAAAAAGAATAGTTGAAAACAGGAAGGGATTAAAGCTTATTTTAAATTCGGATACACCTATTAAAAATGGTGGACAGACACTATCAAGTTTTATCTTTCACAATAAATTTAAAAGTTTTGAAGAATACATCAGCTCACTTAGAAGTCCATACAGAAGAAGACTAAAGATAGCTCTTTCAAATAGAAAAAAACTAACTATAAAGAAAATAGATAAAAAAGACTTTAGTAAGGAGCATTATTATCTGTATATCAGTATTATGAAAAGGACACAAAATGCCTTGGAAATATTACCCATAGAATTCTTTGTAAAGTACAATGCTGAAATTTATGAGTTTTTAGATAGAGATAGAAAAAGAATAGTAGGCTTTATACAAATAAAACAAATAGAAGAGGAATTATTATTTCTCTTTGGTGGATTTGATAAAGAAGATAATAAACCCTATGATTTATATTATAATATGCTGCTAAAAATAGTTGAAATTGGAATAGAAAGAAGGATTAAAACAATAGAATTTGGACAGACAGCTGAAGCTAGTAAACTCAAAATTGGATGTGAGGAAAAGAAAAAATATTTATATATTCATCATAGTAACAAGATGATAAATAAAATGATTAGATTTTTGCTACCATTTTTTTCATATAAACCATATAAAATAAAACATAATGTATTTAAAAACTAGAAAATATGAAGGGTGAATACTTATGATTGTATTTTTAAAAAAAGTAAGAGCGAAAACTATATTTTCTAAATTTGATCCAGTAAAAGTAGAAGCATTGGAATTGGAATATTTAAAATCAGTTTTAGAAGAAATAGGGGTAGAAAACTACATAATAGATGAACTATTTTCCTTAAAGCCACCCAAAGATATTGTACCAAAAGTTATAGTACTGACAGGATATAATGTATGTGAAAGGGAAATTGTCAGTGAAGCTAAAGAATATAAAAAAAAATTTCCAGAGGTTAAAATTATAGTCGGTGGAGTGCACATTCAAAAAAACAGTAGTGAGTTTCATAAACCTTATATAGATTATGTGTGTCATAGTCAAGACCTAGAGATATTTAAGAGATTAATAGAAAAGATTAGAGATGGGAATGATGAACTTTTATCTAAGGGAATAGACTCTTATATATACAATGAAGAATTAAAGAAAAAAGAGTGGAGCACAGGTAGCAGGGAATTTATAACTAGTCAAGAAAAATATATAGCAGACAGAGAAGTT
>CAZRHX010000040.1:5709-10231 GCA_964599855.1 uncultured Tissierella sp.
CCCTTATTAAAGGAAGTGTAGGTTGTAATTATAATTGTTCATATTGCTATTGTAAAGAAATAAATGAAGGTCACTATATAGCACCAGACTATGAAAAAATGTCAGAAGAAATAGAAGTAATAGATGCAGAATTTTTTTGGGTAGTAGATGATGTGTTTTTTTCTAATAGAAGAGCAGCTATTAACTTTATAGATGTTTTCAAGAGGAAAAAGCCTAAAAGGTTAATAATATATTTAAGAGCTGACTTTATTTTAAAAAATATAGATTTATTATCTAAATTAAAAGAAGTTGGAATAGTTGAGGTGATTGTAGGTTTTGAAGCTACTAATAATGAAGAATTAAAAGAGTATGAAAAAACTACCAATGCTTTAGACTATCCAAAGGTTATAGCTTCTCTAAAAAAGGAAGATATAGAACTTACAGCATTATTTATGGTGAATCCTGACTATAGTATAAGAGATTTTAAAAGTTTCAATTCTTTTATAAAGAGAAATAAGATCGAAGTTTTTACTATATCAATACTTACTCCAATAAAGGGAACTAAGACTTATAGACAATTTAAAAAAGATTTAACAAGTGATGATCCTAGAAAGTTCGACTTTTTACATTTAGTTTTACCTTCTAAACTCCCAAAGGGGATATTCTATTTATTGTTTTATGGATTACATTTAAGGCTTTTATTTTCCAAAAGAATTTGGAAATATATTTTAAAAAGATAGGTGATAAGATTATGAAAAAAAAGATATGGGATTTCTGGGCTAAGAGGTATGATAGACTTTGGGTACAAAAACATTCATTAAGACCAACTAGAAATCTTATTTTAAACAAAATAAAAGAAGACAATAATAAAGAAGAGCATAGTAGGGTTTTAGACTTGGGTTGTGGGCCTGGTGATCTTATACATCTTTTAGAAGATACATATGAAAACTTCAATATAACTGGAGTAGATTTTTCTAGTGAAATGTTAAATCAATCTAAATCAAGAAATACAAAAAGTGAACATATAAACTTAGATGTAAAAGATTTAGATAAGTTAAAGGAAAAATTCAATATAATAATATGTACCCATTCCCTACCTTATTATAAGAACCTAAAAAAAGTGCTTGTTGATTTGGACAGACTACTTGAAAATAAGGGAAGAGCATATATTGCTTTTGCAAGTGGAGACTCATTTTATGATAAATTTGCCCTGTCTTTTGTGAAACTAACTACAGGACCTGCTTATTATCCTTCAGATATGGAATTCAGGAAATTAGTATCAGAAAGATTTAAAGTGGAAAGCTTAGATATTATAAAAGAAAAATGCTTTATGCCCAGAATAGCTGTATATAAATTAGCTAAGGTGACCCAATGAAAATATTACTTATTAGACCAAAGCCGCATAGAGAAACTATTGGACTTCAGCATATTATGATATGTGAACCATTGGAATTAGAATACTTAGTATCAAATATACCTGAAGCTATTAAGCATAAAACAGATGTAAAGATTATAGATCTAATCATTGAGAGAAAAACTTATAGTGAAATATTAAAAGAAGAAGAGCCTGATTTTATTGTATTCACGGGTTACATAACTCATGTAGGAGTAATAAAAGAATTAGCTAAAGAAGCAAGGGATATTTTTCCAAACATAAAGATAGGAGTGGGAGGAGTTCATGCAGAAGTTTTAGCTGATGATTTTATCTCTCCTTTTATAGATTTTATATATAGTAAAAATGGAATAGATGGCTTTAATATTACAGTGAGATCATTAATAGATGGAGAAGGAGATAGTTATATAAAAGAAAAACTTTTAAATATAGGGCCTAAAAAAAGTGTGTTTTCATATAAACATCCCGATAGAGATTCAGTCTCACGCTATAGGAAAAAGTACTATTATATGTTTCATAATCCATGCGCTCTTATAAAAACTTCTTATGGTTGCCCTTATGACTGTAGTTTTTGTTTTTGTAAAGAAATAACAGATAGGAAATATTTCACAAGGGATTTAGAAGATGTAATGGATGAATTAGAAAGTCTTCCTGAAAGAGAAATATATATAGTAGACGATGACTTTTTATATAATATCCATAGACTTAAAAGGTTTATAAAGGAGATTAAAAATAGAAATATAGATAAAAAGTTTTTGGTATATGGCAGGGCTGACTTTATAGTTAAAAATAAAGAGATTTTAAAGGAACTAAAAACTGTAGGCTTACAGGCTGTTATAGTGGGCATTGAATCTTTAAGAGGAAAAGACTTAGAGGCATATAATAAAAAGACAACTAAAGATATAAATGAAGATTGTATAAAAATATTAAAAGAATTAGATATAGAACTTTATGCAACACTTATAATACCATTAGACTTTAGTTCACGAGACTTTAAAGACATGACAAATTGGCTAAGAGTTTTAGATGTAAGGTTTGTAAATCTTCAGCCACTAACACCATTACCAGGGACAGATATATTCCATGATTATTTAAAAGATTTAATAGTAAAAAGAGAAGACTATCATCTATGGGATATGGCACATGTAGTTTTAAAGCCAAAGTATATGAGTATAAGCAAGTTTTATTTTTATCTTTTATTATCCTATTATAGAGTAGTTATGAGGCCCAAGCATCTATTAGCCCTTATAAAAAAGCATGGGTTAAAATCTAATATAAAGATGTTAATAGGCAGTAGTTTCGTGAGTATTCAATATATCAAAAAGATTGTGAGGGGTTAATATGAAAAAGATATTACTTATTCAGCCAAGCCCATATGATCAAGATCACAAACCTATAAAGAAGAAAAGACTATATTTTGTAGGTTTAGCTATGCCGCTCCTAGCTGCCATGATGCCAGATGACTGGGAAATAGAAATAGCACTTGAAATAATAGAAGATGTTCCCATGGACACAGATGCAGATCTTATTGGAATTAGCACAATGGGACATGGAGTACTCCGGTCTATTGACTTAGCAAAAGAATTTAGAAAAAGAGGAAAGACTGTAATCCTTGGAGGATATATGGCAAGTATTATGCCAGAAGAATCCTTAAAATACTGTGATGCACTAGTTATTGGAGATGCAGAATCTGTATGGGATGATCTATTGAAAGACTTTGAAGATAACAATTTACAAAGGGTCTACGAAAAGAGTTTAGATAAGGGAGTCCTATCGACTCCAGTACCAAGATTTGATCTTATATTAAATAAAAACATAGGAGACTTTTTACCTGTACAAGCTGGTAGAGGATGTCCCAATACATGTAGTTTTTGTTCAGTAGCATGTCTTTATGAGGGAAGATATATTAAGAAGCCTTTAGAAGAAGTTGTAAGAGATATAAAACAGATAAAAGACTTAGGATTTAAGAAGATATTACTTCTAGATGACAATATTTTTTCGGACAGAGTTTATTTACACAAATTATTAAAAGAAATAAAAGATATGGATATAAAGTGGATGAGTCAATGTGATATCAGAATAGGTAAAGAAGATGAACTGTTAAATAGTTTAAGAGAGAGCGGATGTATATCACTTAGCTTTGGATTAGAGAGTATTTCTAAAGAAAGTCTTATTGGGATGAATAAAGGATGGGCTAACCCATCAGAATACAGTAAACTGATAGCAAATATTCAATCCTATGGAATAGATGTATCCACAGAAATGGTAGTAGGAGGAGAAGGGGATACTTTAGAATCTATTAGGGATACAAAAGATTTTATTGAGAAAAACAAGATTTCAGTTCCAAGATTTTATATTCTAACTCCATTTCCTGGAACAAGATTTTTTAAAGAGATTGAAAAACAAGGAAGATTTGTCAATCATGATATATATTCCTTTGATGGCACCGAAGCTGTCTATAAACCAGCTAATATGACTGCTGAAGAACTCACCAGCTCTTATTGGGACCTATATAGATCTCTTTTTACATTTAAATCAATCATCAAGAGAAATATCATAAGAAAAGAGTTTTTAAACAAACCAGGAAAATATCTATTTTATTTTGGGGTAAATTTATACTATAGATATCAAATACAAAAACATATAACTCCAAATATATTTTAGGGAGGATGTTATAAGATGAAAATATTATTAATAAGGCCTCCAAGAATAAAACAAGCTATAACTTTAAGTGACTTTATGTTCTCAGAGCCATTGGGTTTAGAAATGATATATGGTGCATTAAAGGAAAAATATAGTGTAGAAATTTTCGATATGATGATTGAAAAGATATCCTTAAGAGAAAAGTTAGAGACTTATAATCCTAGTTCAGTAGGTGTTACTAGTCTTTGTATAGATGTAAATCTGGTTAAAAAGATATGTAAAGAAGTAAAAGAGATAGATGATAATGTAATTACATTTATAGGTGGTACTCAAACCTATCTAAATCCAGACGCTTTTATAGATGCTAGTGTAGATTATATATTCAAATATACCAATAAGGAAAACTTAAACGAATTTTTCAAGATGCTAGGAGATGTAGAAGCAACAATCTCTTTAGATGGAATATTATCTAAAAGTAATGAATATAAAGATATTGGCACAAAAGGA
>CAZRHX010000040.1:10241-10788 GCA_964599855.1 uncultured Tissierella sp.
TATGCTTCCAGATAGATCTTCTACCGAAAGATATAGGGATAAATATTCATATTTTGGATATCGTCCTGCAGCTATTATGGAATTTGGTCTTGGTTGCAATAAATTATGTGAATTTTGCCTTAGATGGAGAATAGAGGGAGCAAAAGAAAGATTAATAGATTTAGACCTTATAAGAAAAGATCTGATGCAAATAAAAGAGCTGACAATAATGTTTATAGACAATGATTTTTTTGCAAGCAAGGAAAAGATTGAAACATTTATATCTATCATAAAAGAGTTAAAGTTAAATAAAAACTATATAGTCTATGGTTCTGTTAAGGGAATTATAGAATACAAAGACAGTATAAAAGAGTTTGTAGATTTAGGATTAAAAGCAGTACTAGTAGGATATGAATCTTTTGATGATACAGAGATGAAGCTTTATAATAAAAAATCAAATACTAGTGATAATTATGAAGCGGCTAGGATACTAAAGGGCTTTAGTGTAGATGTATGGGCATCCTTTATTGCTCATCCAGATTGGAATGAAAAAGATTTTAAATCTATG
>CAZRHX010000041.1:0-10762 GCA_964599855.1 uncultured Tissierella sp.
TATGGAAAACATTTCTACAAAATTTTTCACTTGCTTCTTTAAGTTTTATTGTATTAGAACTTTTATACCCTCCTAAAACTATCATAGCATCAACTTCTTTTGCTAATTCCATAGTTGCTAATTGTCTATTTTTAGTAGCTGAACAGATAGTATTAAAAACTTCTACTAGTTTTCCTTTTCTTTTTATTTCTTCAGATAAGATATTAAATTTTTCATAAGTGTTAGTAGTTTGAGATACTATACATATCTTTTCTAATTCAGGCATTTCTACTATATCCTCTATGCTATTTACTATAAGAGCTAAATTATCACACCATCCATTTATGCCTATTACTTCAGGATGGTACTTATCTCCTATTATAACAATATTATACCCTTTATTCATATATTCTTCTACTCTTTTATGAACTGATTTCACATAAGGACAAGTTCCATCAACTATATTGAAACTAAAACCTTCCATTTTTTCAATTTCTAATTTTGTAATTCCATGAGCTCTAACAACAATATCTCCATATTCAATCTCTTCTAAACTATCAATTACTTTTAATCCCCTCTTTTCAAAATCATCAACTAATTGGGGATTGTGAATTAAAGGTCCATAAGAATATAATTTATTTTCAGAGTTTTTCAATGTATCTTCTGTCATATTAACTGCTCTCTTAACGCCAAAACAGAATCCTGCATGATCTGCTATAATAATATTCAATTATTTACCTCCTTATCTTTCAAACTATATATTTGTGATAAAATGTATTTGCTTAATTCTTTATATTGTTCTGGAGTTGGTTTGCCTTCTATATCTTTATGTAGATATAATGGTTTACCTATATGAATCTTAACTTTACTGAATAATTTATATCTAGATTCTACATATATAGGTAAAACTGGTGCTTTAGATCTTATGGCAAGTAAAGAAACTCCAGATTTAGCATTATTTAAATTCATTTCCTTTACCCTTGTTCCTTCTGGGAAAATCCCTAAAACTCTACCTTCCTTTAAAATCTTTAATGAATTTTTAACGGCTCCTATATCAACTTCATCTCTGTTCACTGGGAAAGCACCTACATTTCTTCCTATGAAACTTATAAACTTATTATCAAAAAGTTCTTTTTTAGCCATCCATGATATTCTACGAGGGAAAAATATAGATATTACCACCGGATCTAAATTATTACTGTGATTAGAACAGACAACTAATTTTCCATCTAAAGGTATATTGCCTTTTCCAATTACTTTAAAACGAAATACTATGCTAAATAAAATATAAGCAATCTTTACGATAACATTATAAAACAATAATACTACCTCCCTTTTACAGTGGATACAATTATATCTACTACTTGGTCTATATTTTTTTCAGTAGTATCTATAAGTATGGCATCTTCAGCTTGTTTTAAAGGAGATATTTTTCTATTACTATCTATTTTATCTCTTTTACTTATATCTTTTTCAATTTCTATTAGGCTTATCTTTTCATTGCCATTTTTTTCTAACTCTTTATATCTTCTAAGAGCTCTTTCTTCTAATGTCGCTGTTAAAAAGAACTTATATTTAGCATTTTTTAGTACAACAGTACCAATATCTCTACCATCCATTACTATACTTTTATATTTAGCCATAGCTTGTTGTAGTTCTACCATTTTTTCTCTAACCTCAGAAATTATAGCTATATAAGATACGTTTTGACTCACATAATTAAGTCTTATTTCATCATTTATAATATTACCATCTAGATAAATATCTCCATTTTTAAAATCAATATTACTATTCTCTAATAGTTTTATTATTAAAGCTTGATCTTTAAGTTCTATATTTCTATCTATTGCTTTCCATGTCAGTGCTCTATACATGGCACCTGTATCTATATATTCGATATTCAGAATTTTAGATACTTTTTTAGCTATAGTGCTTTTCCCTGAACTTGCTGGTCCATCTATTGCAATAGAATATATTTCATTTTGCATAAAGCCCTCCTAAAGTTTATAATTTTTTAAAGATGTTTATTAAGACTCTATTTATTCTTTTATTTATAATCATATATCTATTAATTATATATTAAATATACTTAGTATACAAGAGTATTAGTTTTAATTTAAGTTTTAAATTTTTCAAACATTTGTTCCAGCTAAAAAACCTGTTGAAAATGCTATTTGCAAGTTATACCCTCCAGTTAAAGCATCTACGTCTATGATTTCACCTGCAAAAAAAAGATTTTCAACAAGAAGAGACTCCATAGTTGAAGGATTTATCTCTTTTACATCTATCCCTCCACTAGTAATTATACCCTCTTCTATAGGTCTTAAAGCTTTAAATTTCAAAGACATGCCTTTAATTGACCTTACTAGATTTTCTCTTTCAAGCTTTGTAACTTGATTAACTATTTTTTCTGCTTCAATATCTGAATTATATATTATTATAGGTATGATTTTTTGAGGTAGTAAATCATTTAAAGAATTTTTAAATTGTTTATTATTATATATATCAAAATCTTTTAAAATTCTTTCATCTAATTGTTTAGTGGTCAAGGCAGGTTTAAGATCAATTTCGAATCTTAAGTTTCTCCAACTATCTTTATTTATATAAGAACTAGTAGATAAAACTATAGGGCCTGATATTCCAAAATGAGTAAATATCATTTCTCCAAAAATTTCATGAATTTTTTTATCTCCACTAAAAGATTTTAATATTACATTTTTCAATGATAAGCCTTGCAATTCTTTGATAAAAGTTTCATCTATCTCTATTGAAACCAAAGATGGCTTGGGATCTATTATAGTGTGTCCCATTTCTTTAGCAAACTTTAATCCATCTCCACTTGACCCTGTAACTGGATAGCTCACTCCTCCTGTAGCCAATATAAGTTTATCGAACTCAAGTTTTTCTTTTCCAGTAAACACTTTAAACTTATTATATTTTTTTTCAATTTTATCTACTTTAGTATTTAGCAGGACACTTACATTTTTTTCCTGCATCAATTTATCTAATGACTTGATTATATCACTTGATCTATCGCTTTTAGGAAAGACTCTATTTCCTCTTTCAATTTTTGTTTCAACATTATATTGATTTAGTAATTCAATCAAATTTTCATTTGTAAAAGAATATAGACTACTATATAAAAAGTTCTTATTAGAAACTATAAAATCAAAAAAATCTTCAATAGGTGAAGCATTGGTTACATTGCACCTACCCTTTCCTGTTATATATAGTTTCTTACCTATTTTTTCATTTCTCTCTATTAAGTAAACTTCTGCTCCATTTGATGAAGCCATTGATGCAGCTAAAATCCCTGCAGGTCCCGCTCCTATTACTCCTATTTTTTTTGTCATGTTTTCTCCTTTATTCGAGTATCATATATGATAAGATTTTTTATGACCATTCTAAGAAAATAATCATTTTAAACAACAGCAGATTTTTCTATTATATATAATATTGGTGGACTATTTTTTTGATTTATAAATTCATGTTTTAGAACATTAAACTTCTTTTGATCTAACCCTCTTAATAGTGTTTCTATTTTTATGTTTTCTTCTAATCCTCCATTATGACCTATATATGAATTTATAAGTAATAATCCATTGCAGTTTAATAGTTCAAGAGAGTCTTTTATACTAGCTATAGTAGACTCTGCTTTTGTAATTATATTTTTATCTCCCCTTGGGAGATATCCCAAATTATATATTATAAAATCTAGTTTATCAGATATATAATCGTTTATATTTTCATGACTACCTTCTATAAGAACTACTCTTTCCATAAGATGATTTTCCTTTAAGAGTTTTCTAGTTTTTTCAATAGCTATCTTTTGTATATCAAAACCATATACCTTTCCTATCTCTCCTACCTTATTAGCCATCAGAGCAGTATCTGTTCCATTGCCTACAGTAGCATCTAAGACTATTTGACCTGCTTTAATATAGTTTTCTATATATGCTTTTGTAATATCTACTGTACTATTTAATATTTTATATTTCATTTATCCTCCCTTATAGAGACTTGATATATTCCATTTCTTCAGCATCTAGATTTCGCCATTCTCCAACTTGAAGACCTCCAATATGAATTTCTCCAATGGCAACTCTTTTAAGTTTTTTAATAGGATGATTTATAGCTTCACACATGATTCTTATCTGCCTATTTCTTCCTTCATTTATTTCTATTTCTAATATGGATTCAGTTTCATAGTTCTTCATGATTTTCATCTTTGCTGGAGATGTTTTTTTACCATCTATCATGATGCCCTTTCTAAATCTTGTCAATTCACTTTTATTTGGAGTTCCTTCAACTATAGCAATATATTTTTTTACAACTCCATTTCTAGGATGAGTTATTTTATTGGTAACTTCACCATCGTTTGTAAGCATAATCAAACCACTGGTATCCATATCTAGTCTTCCAACAGGATATATTCTCTCTTCTATTCCTTCTATAAGATCAGTAATTATTTTTCTATCCTTTTCATCATCCATAGTAGTCACATATCCAAGAGGCTTATTTAAAATGATATAAATCTTATTTTTTTCTAATTTAATTGTTTTATCATCTATTATAACTATATCTATATCTGGATCTATTTTTATACCTTGCTCTGTTACTATTTTATTATTCACTTTTACAAGGCCATTCTTTATCATCTCTTCAGATTTTCTTCTTGATGCTACACCGCAATTTGCCATATATTTTTGTAATCTCATTATATTCCTCTTTTCTCTATATATCTTTTTTTTATTTTAAAATTTACATATTAAATAAATTAACTTAATTATTACCCATTAATGAATTTATATCATATACGATTTTATATTATGATTTCAAAGTCCAGAAAATAATATTTATATATCATTTTCTGGACTTTCATTTTTTATTAACTCCCCTAAATTTTGTATATCCGGTAATTGATCTAGTGTTTCTAACCCAAACGCCCTTAAAAACTCATATGTAGTTCCATATATAATAGGTCTACCCGTTCTCTCTAATCTCCCAAACTCTTTAACTAAACCTCTCTGTATAAGTGTATCTATTACTCCATCTGACTTTACTCCTCTTATATACTCAATATCTGATTTAATTACTGGTTGTTTATAAGCTATTATGGAGAGAGTCTCTAATGCAGCTATTGAAAGATTCTTTTTATCATTTATGGGATTGAGTTTTTTTATCCATTCATAATGCTCTATTCTTGTAGATAATTGATATGAACTACCTATTTTTATTATTTGAATTCCTCTTCTATTATAGTCAAACTCATCCATCATATCTTTAATCATAAAAGAAATATCTCTTTGGGATATATCAAGTATTTTAGAAATATCTTTTATATTCAAAGGATCTCCCCAAGTAAATAGTAGAGCCTCAATTATTGATTTACTTTCTCTAATATCCATTGTTAATTCTCCTCTATAAGCAACCTCTCTATTATCAATTCAGAAAAAGCTCCTTCTTGTTTTACAATTATATCCTTTGTTCTCATTAACTCTAACAAAGATAAAAAATAGGCTATGATTTCCTTTTTCTTTGCATTTAGAGTTATTAGATCGTCAAACTTAATGCTCTTAAAACCTTTAAGTTTATTAAATATATTATCAATACAATCTGAAATTCTATATTCATCTTTTTTTATTGTTTCTAAATTTACTTCACCTTCATCCAAGCCTCTTTTGGCAATCATTTCGTTTAGTGCATTTACTAAAAGATCTAAGTCAAATTCATCAAAGTTTATTTCTTCTTTTTCGTAAATAGATAAATCCTCTTTAAGTTTATAATATGTTTTAGACTTTTCTTTTTCAAATTCTTTTAATTTATGAGCAGCTTCCTTAAATATTTTATATTCTAATATTTGAATTACAAGCTCTTCCCTAGGATCTATTTCAAATTCTTCTCCATCCAAAACAACTTTCTCCTTTGGTAAAAGCATTTTAGATTTTATTTCAATTAGAGTTGAAGCCATAACTAAAAAATCACTAGCAATCTCTAAGCTTAATTCTTCCATATGATAGATATATACCATATATTGTTCAGTTATTATATGAATAGGGATATCGTATATATCTATCTTAGTTTTACTAATAAGATTTAATAGTAAATCCAAAGGTCCTTCAAATGATTCAAGTGTAACTTTATAATTCATAACTATTCCCCTATCTACTATAAGTAGTACATAATAATTTTCTAATGAATCTCATCAAATACTAATGTTTGTTTTTCTTTATTCTTTTCTCCTATTTTGTATATGGAAAGTATCTTTTCTTTAACTTCTTTTCCTTTTAGTTTATAATTTGTATGTATATAAACTAAAACTTCACCTATATTAACGGCATCATCAACTTTTTTATTTAAAATAAGACCAGCAGATAAATCTAACTGACTTTCTAAAGTTTCTCTTCCTGCTCCTAAACTTAAAGCAAATTTCCCAATTTCTTCTGCATTAATTGCTTTTATAAATCCTTGCTTTTCCGATTTTACTTCAATTATATATTTAGCCTTAGGAAATAAGTCAGTATTTTCTATTTCCTCAACATTTCCATATTGATATTTAACTAAATCTAAAAACTTATTATAAGCTTTTCCTGAACTTATAATTTCCATCAAAAGTGTTCGTCCTTCTTCTTCTGTTTTAACTCTTTTAGCTAGGAGTAAGAGTTTAGATCCTAATATGATGCATAGTTCAAATAAATCTTCTGGTCCATTACCTTTTAATGTGTTTATGGCTTCTTTTACTTCAAGATTGTTTCCAATTGCATTTCCTAATGGTTGATCCATATTAGTCAAGATAGCTATAGCATCCCTGCCATAGTTTTTTCCTATTTTCACCATTGTTTGTGCAAGCTCTCTAGCTTCATCTATATTTTTCATAAATGCTCCACTACCTACTTTTACATCTAAGATAATTCCGTCTGAATCTATAGCTAGCTTTTTGCTCATTATACTACTTGCTATAAGTGAAATATTTTCTACTGTAGCAGTTACATCTCTTAATGCATATAGTTTTTTATCTGCTGGAGCTATATTAGCCGTTTGACTGCAGATAGAGATCCCTATTTCATTTACATTCTTTAAGAAAACTTCCTTAGATATATCTATTTTGAACTTGTCTATAGACTCCAGCTTGTCTAAAGTACCACCAGTATGTCCAAGACCACGACCTGACATCTTTACAAAAGGAACACCACATGCAGCTATCATAGGTCCTAGTACGAGTGTAACATTGTCTCCTACGCCACCTGTTGAGTGTTTGTCCACCTTTACTCCATTTATATCTGATAGTCCAACTGTTTCACCTGATTCCACCATAGCTTTTGTGAGAAAGAGTGTTTCTTCATCATTAATTTTATTTAAAAATATCGCCATAAGTAGGGATGATATTTGATAATCAGGTATATCACCATCAGTGTATCCTTTTACAAAATAATTTATTTCCTCTTCAGATAGATCTAATCCATCTCTTTTGTTTTTTATAATATCATATATTCTCATGTTATTACCTACCTTATATTTAATAGCTTTCCCTTCGTTTAATCTATCCTAAATATGATATAAAAAGATGTAAAAAATATTAATGTTCTATTAATTATAAATTGATTTATCATCTATTAACTTTTGTGCAATAAATGCACCAATAATAGTTTTACTATCAGATATTTCACCTATTTTTACCATCCTTGTTAATTCTTCAATAGGTATTTCTACTATTTCTATAAACTCACCATCTTCTGGTGTATATTCAACTTTTTTTAAACCTTCTGCTAAGAAAAGATGTATTTTTTCATCTGTATAACCAGGCGAAGTATAGAACTCAGATATATAAGTAAGCTTATCTGATTCTAATCCAGTTTCCTCTTTTAATTCTCTTATTGCTGTTTCTCTAGGCTCCTCATTTAATTCTAATTTTCCTGCAGGAATCTCCAGTAAAAATCCCTCTACAGCTTTTCGATATTGTTTTACCAATACAACCGATTCTTCAGAAGTTATAGCTACAATAGCTACACCACCAGGATGTTCCACAATTTCTCTTTTAGAGTATTTTTTATCTGGCATTTCTACTGTATCAACTCTTAAGTTTAAAACTTTGCCTTCATAAACTTTATCTGATTTCATAGTTTTTTCTTCATAAAGCATTGATCTAATACCTCCACAGTTTATTTGTTGATTTATAATATAAGCACTATAAATTTTATTATATCATATAAATAAACAAGAGAAAATTTATTTATAGTTTATATACTTTTATCTCTATTTCCAAAACAACTTTTCTATTAATTATTTCTCATAAAATAAAATTTTTTTATCTTATTTATATGATTTAATAAATTAAAATGAAGATAAGTTTTAACCTATCCTCATTTATTTAAATAATTTTAAATTAAATTACTTTTTAATCTTTTTACTCATATCTAACATTTCTTTAGCATGTTTTAGTGTCGTATCTGTAACATCTACTCCTCCAAGAAGTCTGCCTAATTCCATAACTCTTTCTTCATCTGAGAGTCTTACTATATTTGTATTTATTTTATTATCTTCATTTAAACTTTTAGATATAACATAATGACTATCAGCCAACGCAGCTATCTGAGGAAGATGAGAAACAGATATAACTTGTCTCTTTTTTGATATATCATATATCTTTTCTCCAACTACTTGAGCGGTTCTGCCACTGATTCCTGTATCTATCTCGTCGAATATAAGTGTAGGTATTCCGTCATAACTTGCCAAAATACTTTTAAATCCAAGCATTATTCTAGACATCTCCCCGCCCGAAACTATCTTTGACATAGATTTTAGATCTTCTCCTATATTTGTAGAGATAAGAAATTCAATTAGATCAAATCCATCTATTGATATTATCTTGTTTTTAGAAAAATTTATTTTAAAGGTTATATTTTCCATATTTAAATCTTTCAATTCATAAGATATTTTATCTTCTAACTTTTTAGATATGATTTTTCTTTTATCACTGAGTATTAAAGACAAACTATCTAATTTCTTTTCATAAGCTTTTATTATAGCCTTATGTTTTAAAATTTCTTCTTCATAATTTAAAAGTTTTTCTAATTTATTGGAAATATTTTCTCTATATTTCAAGATTTCTTCAATATTATTACCATATTTTTTCTTCAATGTATTTATTATATCTATTTTTTTATTTAAGTAATAAAGTTCTTCTTCATCTACATCTATACTTTCCATATAATGACTTAATTCATTGCTGACATCTATAAGTTCAAAATTTATGTTTTCTAATCTATCGAAATATACTTTCAATTCATTATCATATTCTAATATATGATTTAAAGTAGATACACTTTTTCCTAAAGACTCTAGAACTGAAAATTTCTCATAATTATGTCCACTGAAACTTTCTAAGATCTCTTCTACTCCATTTTTAATATCCTTAATATTATTTAGTTTATTGAACTCATTTTCTAGCTTTTCCTCATCCTTATCTTCTAAATGAGCTTCGTCTATCTCTCCTATTTGATACTTTAAGAGGTCTATTTCCCTTTCTCTTTGACTTGAGTCTAAACTCATTTGGGATAAAGCATCTTTTTCATTCACATATTCTCTATATTCTCTTTTGATTTCTAGTTTTAAATTTTTAAACTCTTCATCGCCAAAAGAATCCACTAGTATTTTATGATTTGCTATATTTAGTAGAGATTGATGTTCATGCTGCGCAAATATGTCAACTAAACTAGAAGTAACTTCATTTAATATTAACAAGGTTACAGTTCTTCCATTTATTCTAGACATACTAGGGTAATTAAGTGAAATCTCCCTAGAGATTATCAAGAGTCTACTTTCATCTAGTTCTATACCATGCTTATCTAAAAGTGGTTTTGTTCTTTCTATATTATCAACTAAAAATACAGCTTGAAGAAATGACTTCTCCTCTCCTGTTCTTATAAGTTCCTTGGTTCCTCTGCCGCCTAAGATAATTCCTAGAGCTTCAATTATTATAGATTTACCCGAACCAGTCTCACCTGTTAAGAGATTTAATCCTTTAGTAAACTGTATTCTTAATTCTTTTATTATAGCAAAGTTTTTAATGTTTAATTCTACTAGCATCGCTATCTCCTCCAAATATCAAGATCAATCTAGACTCGTATATGCTTTGTCTAAAACTTTATCTATCAAATCCTTTTGAATAAAAGTTTTTTTATTATTTTTTTTAAGATGAATTAAAAACTCAAGATTACCCTTAGTCCCCCTGATAGGTGAAAATGTTAGATTTCCAACTTCAAATCCTAGATTTATAGAAAACTCTACAATAGATTTCAATACTCTCATATGAAGTTTTTTATCCTTTACAATTCCTTTTTTACCTATATTTTCACTGCCCACTTCAAATTGCGGCTTTATTAGAGCGACTATCTCTCCATCTTCAACTAAAAATTCACTAGCTATAGGCAAAACTAGTTTTAAAGATATAAAAGAAACATCTATGGAGATAAAATCTATAACTTCATCTATATCTCCCTTGCTTAAATCTCTTATGTTGGTTTCTTCCATAACTACGACTCTAGGGTCAATCCTCAATTTTTCTACCAACTGATCTTTGCCTACATCTATAGCGTAAACTTTTCTTACACCTTTTTCTAGCATGCATTCTGTAAATCCCCCAGTGGAAGATCCTATATCAATAGCTAGCATATTGTCTAGATTTAAATTAAATTCTTTTATAGCCTTCTGAAGCTTTAAACCTGCCCTACTGACATAGACTAAGGGGTTAACCCTTATATCTACTTCTGAGCCACCTAAGAAC
>CAZRHX010000042.1:0-10743 GCA_964599855.1 uncultured Tissierella sp.
TTCCTGGTTGATAGAGTTCTAGCTTGTCATCTTCTTTTATAAGTCTTATCGATTTCCTAGGAACACCTAGGCCTATTTCAACTTCGGGGCAAAGGGTAATGTATTCTACATATGGACTCAGGTTCTCTACAAACTCATCCTTTATTACATCACCATTGTATCTGCATTTTGCAAATCCAAGACATTTACTTACTACTATTCTAGGTTTTTTATTTTCCATTAGATCTCTCCTCATCTGTTTTTCTCTTGTCTATATCTATTAGATTTAAAAGTGAAAGTAATAGCTATCTAATAAATATTTATTGTCATACTTTATTGCCATTTCCAACAATAATTTCTTTACTGCCCTTATAGAGTAAGTTCCTTTTTTAAATGAATTTATATAGGACTCATATCTTTTCTTTTCTTTCTCTGTTGCCTGGTCTTTAAAGTAGCCCCAGACATGAGAGGCTGCATTTATAGTATTTCCTTGACTTGGATCAGTCTCTAGGGCCTCATCTATAAGTCTGTAGAATTCTATCACTGGATAGGATTTCTTATCCTTTAAGAGATTTCTTATCTCTTTATATACATTTGGATCGTGTTCTAATATATTGTATTTATATCTTGACCATTCTTTTTCTAAAACTTTTATATCTTTTTTCTGGTCTATGAGATTTTTAACCTTGATGGCAGATATATTTTTATCCTTTACTTCCAGCATTATATCTACCTGGGGAAGATCTTTTAGAAACTCATCAAAAATTTCTAAATCTATCGTTCTAGAATGACTTCCACTTCTCTTTCCGTCTGCACTCTGGGAATAGTGAATCTTTTGATCTCCGTCGGAGTTTTTCCAAGTTTTCTTTGCAAGTTTTATAAAGTAGGAATCGTCTTTAGAACTATCATATGGAAGAACCCTGTTGTGAAGATTGTCATATACTACTGGGATATGGTTTCTCCTTCCAATCTCTAGGACATCAGCTATATTGTAGGATCTATCATCATTTTCAATTATCAGCCTATCTTTTATGGCCTCATTCAATAGCTTATAGGTCTTTTCGAATCTAGCTATGGCTGATTTTTTATCGCCATATACTCCCCCTATATGGAGTATTATCTTGCTTGTTTTGTCCATCTGGAGGGCATCTAAAAACCTATTGTGATAATCTAGATCTTCTATGGCTCTTTTGACTACATCTTCTTTTGGAGAGTTTAAAACTGTGTATTGACCTGGGTGCATAGATATTCTTATGTCTTTTTCCTTTATCTTTTTTGATATGGCTTGAAACTCCTCTTTAAATATTCTATCCCAATCAAGACTGTTAACAGGACTTGAGCCAAAGGGTATTATATCTGAGCTAAGTCTAAAGAAGTTTATGTCCATCTTTATATTGTAGTCTATTATTCTCTCTAGTGTACTTAGATTGTGTTCTATAATCTTGAGTAGATTTTCTCTTCCTGCGCTTTTAAGGGTGCAGCTTTTAAAATCTGTATTGTAGATTCCTTCTGTAAGGCATGCATATCCAATTCTCATCATTTTCTCCTTTTTATTTCAACAATAATTTATTTATACCCGATTTTTATTTTACCAATAAAAAATCCTCTTAGCTTAAGAGGTTTTTAGATTGTATTGATTTAATTGTCCTTCGTAAACTATGGTCAGGTCTTTACATTCTAGAAAGTCTACTGGGGATGTGAGCCCTGGAATCTTTTCTATTATATTTATGCCACTATTTGATAAAACTTCTGAAACAAATTGAGAGCAAAAATAATTGTATTCTCTCTGTATAGGTCTATTTACTATAACTCCCACAAGTCCTATCAAATTATATCTATATTTTTCCTGGTCTTTTCTGAATTTCTCTATTTCTATGTCTAGTCTTATGTATTGATCTTCTGTGACTCTTAGAAGGTACAAGGCACATTTTGTGTTGGGGAATCTATTATAGGTTCCCTTTAAGATATCTTCTCTTATAAATCCACCCAAAACTGGGTTATAAGGCCTTAGCCTGCCAAAACTATATAGCTCTTTTAGATCTTTATCCAGACCTAGGGATACATGAGTATAGCTTTTTCTCGTATATATATTTATAAGTTTAGAAAGTATAGAACCGCTATGAGATAATAAGATATAAATTTGTTTTTCCTCTTCCATTTGGCACCTCTATATTTTTTATAATTGCTTTATTATTATACCTCTTTTTTGATAATTTTGATACTAGTAAATCAGCTTACTTATTAAAAGATTAGATATATCCTTATATATCTTATTCTTTTTTTTACATTGACCGTCTCTTGTAGATTTGTTAGTATTAAGACTATAGATAAATGGGTAAGCTATCTATATTGCATTTTAAAATAGAGGAGGATTACTTTGCTAGAAGAAAAATTTGAAAGAATAATAGAAAAAGAAAAAGAAATTATTAAAAAAGAAACTGCTTCTTTTAATATATTTGGAAGTCTAAGACTTGTATCTTTTATTGCTATAGTGTATTTTTCATATAGTTATGTAAAAGAGCCAAGGGCTATAAATCTATACCTGATTGTTTTTAGCATATTTTTATTTATAGCTTTTGTTCTTTATCATATCAAGATTAAAGATCGATTAAACTACTCAAGGGACATAGTAGCTATAAACAAAAAGTATTTAGATAGGATAAATGGAGAGTGGATAACTTTTGAAGACATAGGAAAAGAGTTTGTGGACAAAGCTCATAGATATTCTTCAGATCTAGATATAATTGGAGAGAGATCACTTTTTCAACTCATAAATTTAACCAACTCATTTTATGGTAGAAAAACATTGGCCGATGACCTATTGAATCCTGCATATGATGAGGAAGAAATAGGCTTAAGACAAGAAGCCATAGAAGAGTTAAAAACAAAACTAGAATTTTGTCAGGAGCTGGAGTTAAAAGCTTCAGATGACAGTATAAAAAACCCTAAACAGATGATAGATTATTTCAACATGTCTAAGGAAGCTTATTCTAAGTCAACAATAAATATCTTGAGAATAATGCCTATAGTGGTCATATTGATATCCAGCGCTATTTTACTGGTAAAGATAGAGAGTCTCTACCGAATAGTGTTTTTTTTATTCACTATCCAGAGTATAATATGGCTTCTGGGGATGAATACAAATAATAAGATCTTGGGAAATATAGAATATTTAACCAGTAATCTAGGGAATTATGTAGATATATTACAGCTTATAGAAAAAGAAGACTTCCAGTCTCGTCTTTTAAAAGATATAAAAGGAAAACTCTTTTCCGCTGGCGCTTCTCTATCTGCTATAAAAAAACTTGAGATGATAACTCAAAGGATAAGTATAAAAAGCAATGGTCTTTTGTATCTGGTCTTTAATATCCTTTTTTTATGGGATTATCAAAATGCCTTTTCTCTGGAGATTTGGAAGAAGAACTTTGGAAAAAATGTAGAGACTTGGCTTTATGCTATAGGCCAGATAGAGTCTCTTATGAGTTTAACTGTCCCCCTACAGATAGAAGATGGTCTGTCTTTTCCCCATATAGATAGTTCTTCTTTTAAGATAGAGGCTAGGCATATAGGTCATCCTCTTATAAAAAAAGAAGAGAGAGTTTATAATGATATCTCTATTGATGATGAAATATTGATAATTACAGGTTCAAACATGTCTGGTAAGACTACTTTTTTAAGAACTCTTGGTATAAATATAGTGCTGGCAAATGCTGGTACGGTTAGCTTTAGTAAAGAGCTTTCACTTCCCCTTATGGATATCTATACTTCTATGAGGATAACAGATGATCTTAAAAACAAGATCTCTACATTCTATGGTGAACTTTTGAGGATTAAAGACATACTTGACTATAGTGAAAAGAATAAAAATACATTTTTCCTTATAGATGAGATATTTACAGGCACCAATTCCAAGGATAGAATCTATGGTGCTAAAAACGTTCTCAGAAATCTGAATAAGTCTGGCCTTATGGGAGCTATAACCACCCACGATCTAGAGATATGTGAGCTAGACAGCCATGAGAGGATAGTAAATTATAACTTCAGTGAAGACTATATAGATGGAAAGATAGACTTTGACTATAAGATTAAAAAAGGTAAATCTACTTCTACAAATGCAAAACATTTGATGGAACTTGTAGGTATAGATCTGATAGAATAAGAAAAACTATAAGCGAGAGCTTATAGTTTTTTTATCTTGCTTTTAAATAGAGCTTTCTATTTGATAAGCCTTTCTAGACATCTTTTAAAAGCTTTCTGCCCTATTACAGTCTCTTTAAATATGCCTGCATCTTTTAAGATCTCTGTAAATATTATTCCAATCTCTTCTTTTATCTTTTCATCTATCTTATCTTTGTTCAAAGGATGTTTTTCTTTTACTTGGAGAGCTAAACTATAGTGCTTGCTTAAAGCCTCATCTCTTTTTATAGCTTCTAGATCATCTGCTAATATATATTTCTTTACTGCTCTCAACTCTTTTTCAAGCCTTGCAGGAAGTACTGCCAGTCCCATACATTCTATAATCCCTATATTTTCTTTTTTTATATTATGATATTCTTGCCGTGGATTAAATATTCCATGAGGGTTTTCCCTATTTCTTCTATTGTTTCTAAGGACTAAATCCATCTCAAATTTTCCATCTTTAAATCTTGCCACAGGCGTTATGGTATTGTGGGGAGTCTTTCCTGTATGAGAGATAATATCTACACTTTCATCTTCATAATCCTGCCAATTCTTCAAGATTTTAAAAGATAGATCTACCAGTGGCTCAATCTCTTTTCCCTTAAGCCTTATAACGCTCATGGGCCATTTTAAAGTAGAAAGTTTTATACCATCTTCTACCTGCAAAGTATTCCTTTCTTCTGCTTTTGAAAGGCTAAAGCTATAGCCTCCACCTTGATAGTGATCGTGGCTTAGTATTGAGCCACCTACTATTGGCAGGTCTGCATTGGAACCCAGGCAATAGTGGGGAAATTTTTCTACAAAGTCTAGCAATCTTCTAAAGGTCTTTTTATTTATCCTCATAGGATGGTGGCTTCCCTTAAAAACTATACAGTGTTCATGGTAGTAGGCATAGGGTGAATACTGGATAAACCAACTTTCATCTGAAAGGGTAAGACCTATTATCCTATGATTATCTCTGGCCGGATAATCTATCCTTCCAGCATAGCCTTCGTTTTCCTTACATAGGAGGCATTTTGGATAGTTATAATTCTCTATAGACTTAGCTTTTTCAATGTCTCTGGGTTTTTTCTCTGGCTTACTCATATTTATACTTAAATCTATTTGACCATAGCTGGATTGATATTTCCACTTTATATCTTTTTTAATTCTATTTTCTCTTATATAGTTTATATTTTTAGAGAAATTATAATGATATTCTGTAGCCATTTTAGGCGATTTTTCATAGAGACTCCAAAAATCTTTTTCTATCTCAGAGGGTCTTTTAGCTAAAATATCCATGACTTCTGTATCAAAGATATCTAGTACTTCTATGGAGTCATCTTCTACTAAATTGTTTTCTAGGGCAAACTTTCTAAAATCTTCTAGGATCTGCCAGATTTCTCTTTTATTTTTTCTATTGAACTCAGTTATTTTAAAGTCTTGAAGATTTAACAGCTTTAAAAATCTATTGATCATATATATACTATCTCTTTTTTCTATTAAGTTTTTATCTATCCCATAAGCTACAATTTCTAATATTGTTTTATCTATATTTATCATACTCGCCCCTCTGTATATGAGCCATCAAAGTCATTTAGATGGATCTCTTTTAATTAAATATGATATCGTTTATATCTGTAAAGTCTTCATAGTAAATATATTCTATACCTTTTTTATCTAAATACTGAGCAAGAGCATCTTTTGCAAATACTATCTCTGCCACTTCTGCCACTGGCATATCTGTTACTCCATCTCCTATAAAGATTACCTTTTCTGCATTTTCCTTATAGTTGTTATAATGTTTTATCTTGCAATTACCGCAAGGTCCCTTGTCGCAGCATCTTGTCTCTGCTCCGTGTAAAAAGTCTATACTTGGTTTATCCTGGTCAAAGTCCAATGTGTTTGCAAATATTTCTATATCCTCTATTGCATGCTTTTTTAAGAATTCTATTATCCCGTTTTCAAAGCCACCACTTATTATGCCTAATCTTATACCTTTTTCTTTTGTTTTTTTATAAAAGTCTAAGAAGCCTGGCGAGATTTCAATCCTAGTCAATAAAAAGTCTATATATTCATCTTCAGTAAGTCTTAACTGAGACATCGCTCCTTGAAAATATTCTGGAAAGCTTATTTTACCTTCTCTAAACTTTTTTCCAAGTATACTGGCCTTACCATCTCCATATACATCTATGAGTTTGTTGTTTGTATCTTCTGTGGTCATGGTTCCATCAAAGTCTATGAGTATTGCAAGATCTTTAAAATCTATATTTTTCAATCTATATATCTCCTTTTTTTCTGTATTCTATAAAATTAAAATAGAAAGATATCTATTTCCTAAATCACTTACTCTTTATAAACATAATGTTATTGTATGGCCCTAAAGTTGTCAACACCATTATCTTACTTTCCCTTTATATCCCTTATATCCTTGAGTAAGATAGATAGGGTTCCATCTGTATTGTTTAAAAACTCTATCTTTTCTATACCAGATAAATATTCTATAGGTATTTTTACTTCTATGCCATTATCCATGACTAACTTTTGAAATCTAGATATCTTTTTACTCAGATTTTCATTTACTTCTATGGTTTTATCTACTAGTCCTTTTTTCTCTATCTCTTCATCATATTTCTTTTGAATATCTATATTGTCTTTAAAAACCTTGCTTTTAACCATATCGACATCTATAGAATTATCTTCTTCAATATTCTCTCTCATAACACTCTTTATTTCAGCTAATTTTGTAACATCGTTGTCGTAATAGTCTTTGACTATTTTATTTGATACTTTGTTTATGATATCCACTTTTGCCTTATCAGAGAGTATGTCTTCGGACTTTAGCAGATGTTTAGAGATGTAATAGTCTTTTTCTCCATTTATTTCATATTTTTTTTCCTTTAGAAGTATGGAAAAATCTTCTAGATCTATTATGAAAAACTCATCTATCTTTTGATTTACATTGGCAAGAGTAGTGCTTTGTTTTACCACTGTGTTGAGTCTTCCATTTTCTAACTCTTCTACATAATGGATATAGGATGTCTTATAGTTAAATATAAAGAATCCTAGATAACTTTTGCCATCGCCTTCAAAGAGCGAGCAGATCAAATCACATGCTGGGATATCGGGATTTCTATAGAGGATTTGGTAGATCTTTTGAGCTATTTCCTTTGTTTTTTCTATAAAAAGCTTGTTTTCATAGTCAATATCTCTACATAGATCTTTTATTTCATTGTCTTCTTCCTTAAAAAATGATTTTTTGATGTTTATATCCGAAAATATATTTTCTATATGTCGCTCTATAAACTCTACTATTTCACCACTAGTTGGATGTTCCTCTTCTGACAAAACCGCTAATCCCAGGGATGGATCTAAGATATGTAGGATTATCTTTTCTATATTTATTATCTCTATCATAGTATTCTCCTTTTATAGCTTTTATTTTTTACCTCTATATTATATATGATTACATAGATATAAAAAAGAAACATCTTAAATTCAAAAGAATCTTAAGATGTTTCTAAATTTTACTCCTATATCAATTTACTCAAATAAGCCTTAGGCTTACATCATTGGCATTCCCATACCATTCATGCCGCCCATACCGCCCATTCCTCCACCAGCTGGAGGCATTCCAGCCATTGGATCTTCTTTTTCTATATTTACTACTGCTGCTTCCATTGTAAGTACAAGTGAAGCAACACTTACAGCGTTTTGAAGAGCATATCTAGTTACTTGAGTTGGGTCAACTATTCCCGCTTTTATCATATCTACATATTCTCCCTTTAAAGCATCAAAACCCATTCCTTTTTCTAAGTCTTTAAGTTTTTCTATTATTACAGAACCTTCAACTCCTGCATTTATAGCTATTTGTCTAACTGGTTCTTCTAAAGCTCTTATGATTATGTTTATACCAGTTCTTTCGTCACCTTCAGACTCATCTAAAAGTTTACTTACTTCATCAATACAATCTATCAGTACAGTTCCACCACCAGGTACTATACCTTCTGCTACTGCTGCACGAGTTGCAGACAATGCATCTTCTATTCTTTGTTTCTTTTCTTTTAATTCAGTTTCAGTTGCAGCTCCAACTTGGATTACTGCTACTCCGCCTGAAAGTTTAGCAAGTCTTTCTTTTAATTTACCAAAGTCGTAGTCTGATTCTGTAGTTTGAATTTGACCTCTAAGAACTTCTATTCTTTCGTCTATCTCTTCTTGCTTTCCAGCTCCATTTACTATTACCGTATCTGATTTATCGATCTTTACCTTAGCTGCACGACCTAACATCTCTATAGTAGTTTCTTGTAGTTCGTATCCTGCATCTTCAGATACTACTTGACCGCCTGTAAGAATTGCAATGTCTTGTAACATTTCTTTTCTTCTCTCAGCAAATCCTGGTGCTTTAACAGCTACACAGTTAAAGGTTCCTCTTAATTTGTTTACTACTATAGTTGCTAAGGCTTCGTCTTCTATGTCTTCAGCTATTATAACTAAAGGCTTACCTTGTTGAACTATTTTTTCTAATATAGGTAATATTTGTTGTATATTAGAAATTTTTTGATCTGTTAAAAGTATATATGGATCGTCCATATCTGCTACCATTTTTTCAGTATTAGTTACCATGTAAGGTGATATATAACCTCTAGAAAATTGCATACCTTCTACTACTTCTAGAGTAGTTCCAGTTGATCTAGATTCTTCTACTGTTATAACTCCATCTTTTCCAACTCTATCCATAGCTTCAGCTATAAGATTTCCTATTTCACTATCTCCAGCTGAAATAGATGAAACTTGAGCAATGTCTTCTTTAGTTACTACGTCTTTTGAAAAGCTTCTTATTTGTTCTACAGAACTCTTAAGCGCCTTATCAAGTCCATTTTTAAGAATAATAGGATTAGCTCCTGCTGCTACGTTTTTAAGTCCTTCTCTTATGATAGCTTGTGCAAGTAAAGTAGCTGTTGTAGTACCGTCTCCTGCAACTTCTTGAGTTCTTGTAGCTACTTCTTTTACTAATTGTGCACCCATATCTTCAAATTTATTTTCTAATTCTATTTCACGTGCAATAGTTACACCATCATTTGTAATAACCGGTCCGCCAAATTGTTTGTCTAATACTACATTTCTACCCTTAGGTCCAAGAGTTACCTTTACAGTATCAGCTAATTTATTTATTCCAATTTCCATAGAACGACGTGCGTCCTCGCCAAACTTAATTTCCTTAGCCATTTATAATTCACTCCTCATTAAATTTTTAATTTATTCTACTACTGCTAATATATCTTCTAATTTTAAAATTGTAAGTTCTTCTCCGTCTAGCTTAACTTCTGTTCCTCCATACTTAGAAAATATTACTTTGTCTCCAACTTTTAATTCTTCTGTTATTTCTTCTCCGATAGCTAATACTTCTGCAATTTGTGGTTGTTCCTTAGCTGTTGTTGGTATTACTATACCACTCTTAGTTTTTTCTTCAGCTTCAACTTGCTTTATAACTACTCTATCTCCCAATGGTTTTAAATTCATCAAGTATACCTCCTAATATTATATGTTTTATTTGTTGTTAGCAATTAGGTGTCCTTAGTGCTAACTCTTATATTGTTTATATTACCTTAAATACTAATCTATTTCAAGTAATCTATTTCTTCTTATCTAGAGATTATATGCTTTTATAGGCAATATAGTCTGCTTAAGCTCTTCTTTACTTTGTTTTTTGCAATATTACTTTAAAATCCTATAAAAGCCTTTACCAGTATATAGATAATCGGTACTAAAAGACTTGGAAGCATGTTTGAAACCCTTATTTTTTTAATTCCCATCAAGTTTATGGCAATGCCAACTATAAGGACTCCTCCAACTGCTGACATCTCATTTATAATTGGAGGGGTAAGTATTTTTCTTAGAGGAAGGGAAAGAAGGGTTATAGTTCCCTGATAGAGCAATACTGGAACAGCAGAAAACATAACCCCTATTCCCAGTGAACTTGTAAATATAAGTGCAGTCACTCCATCTATTACCGATTTTGCAAATAAAGTTTTATAATCTCCAGTAAGTCCGGCTTCAATAGAACCAACTATAGCCATAGCTCCTATACAAAAGACTAAGGTAGCTGTTATAAATCCCTGTGAAAGGTCTGAACCATTTTTACCAAATCTTTTTTGCAGTCTGAAGCCAATCTTATCTAAGCCTCTTTCTATTCCTAGCATCTCACCTATTACGCTGCCTATTACAATGCTGGCTATTACAAGTAAAAAATTATCTGTTTTAATAGTAGACATTATCCCCATTATTAAAACAGATAATCCTATTCCATCAATTATAGTCTCTTTATATTCGCTTTTTATTCCTTTTCTCATAAAATATCCCAAAAGAGAACCTAAGACTATAGCTATTACATTTACAAGAGTTGCTATCATACTTCCACCTCATCTTTGTCATATATCTTAAAATTGCATCTTTACCTATAAATAACCAGCTATCTTCCTATGCCTGTTTCCCTAGCATAATAGAAAAGATATTGTTGGGCAAATCCTGCAAGTTTCCCAAATATCCTAGCTCCATGTTGGCCTATATCTTTTACATTTGTATCTTCCTTTAAATAAAAGTGTTCCA
>CAZRHX010000043.1:0-10738 GCA_964599855.1 uncultured Tissierella sp.
ATTATAATTACTAATCCACCCCAAATACTAATTACTGCGAACATAAATAACATTGGCCAATTTATGTCGCTTGGAAATATCATATCGATTCCAAAACTTACCACTATAGCTACTATAGATATAAATATCATAATCTTAAGCGCCAAGCGGCTCTCATAAAATGGTGGTATCTGTGGAAATACCTCTTCACTTTCACCCTTTGATTCCTCTTCTAGTATATTCTCGCATAAGGTACATCTATCACGATCTTCTCTTATATCTACTTTGCAATGTCTACAGTATTTCATATTAACACCTCTTTACATATTTGATGTAATCTCTATTTTTACATCTCTAGCTGAAAGAAATTGAAAAAAAACTCTCTGTATATCAGTTTCTATATAGGGAGATGTAAAAGTGATTACAAGTCTATCACTGTAGGAACAAAATGTAATCTTAGGAGCCCTTGCACTTACACACACACTGAATTGTTTTATATAACTTTCAAACTCATTTACTGTTTTTATTCTTCCTACATTCGATATAGAAGTAGTTATAGATCTATCATTGACTTTGTCAGCAAGCTTCATAAAAAAGTCTTTTATAATAAGAGGTACCATTCTAGCTAGAAGATTTTTTTCAAGTTTCATAAATCTAGCTAATTTTAAATTTATACTTTCTTCTTCTAATCCCTTTTTAAATTGCTTATCTACATATTTCACTATGTCTTCAAAATCCGAGCTATTGTTTTCAAAGTCGTAACTTACATTCATGGTAGTGAAGAAGTTTCTAGCGGTCGATGACTTATAGTATCCACGCAGATTTACAGGGACAGAAAGAACTATTGGTCTTTTTCTTTTGTTCTTTGGCATATCCATATAGATCGAATACATAAGAAGCGAAGTTAAAAAAACAGTCATACTAGTGCCATGTTCTCTAGATATATTTAAGATTTCCTTTACAGACATAGCACCTTCAATTACCTTCATCTTGTTCTCATCTATCCTTTTACCTCTTATTGTATAAGCTCCTTTATATTTTTCTCCTTTTACATCTGTGTCCTGAATATTCGAGCTATAGTTTTTCCAAAAGCTGTCATCCATCTTTTGACTTATAGACGCGCCATGTTCAATACTTGGTAAATTATCTCCTAATTCATCTTTATAATCCATTCTCATATAGTAAAATATCAAAGTCTCTAAAAACCATATAGCTCCGCCACCATCAGTTACTGCATGAAAGAGTTCAAGGTTTATCCTTTTCTTATAATAAGATACTCTAAATAAAAGATTTTTCTTGCCATCTATATATAGAGGTGCACATGGGTTTGTAGATTCAACTTCTACTTTAGGATAGATATTACTCCATTCAAAGTAATACCAAAAAAAACCTCGTCTAAGTATAGACTTATACATCGGAAAACTTTCCAATGTTAAATCTAAAGCTTTTTGAAGATTTTCAGGGTTTATATCTCTATATAATTCTGCTGCTATTCTATATACTTTTGTATCTTTGTTGTTCGATGTTGCTGGAAATATCTTGGAAGCATTTTCTAATTTTTTCCATTCTACCTTTTCTTTTTTATCTTTAGCTTTCATATCCTCACCACTTAATCTTTATTATCATTTAGAAAATCATTAATCCATTCATATGCTTGACCTTGTCTATCTGTACTTATTGGATTTGAGAAAAAACCATGAATTGCATCTTCTAGTCTGTATATCTCTACATTGTTATTAAATTCTTCCAATTTATGCCCATAAGCTTCGCCTTCATCCCTCAAAGGATCATATTGAGCTGTTATTATCAGTGTGTCTGGTTGATCTTTTAAATCATCAGAAAGTATGGGAGCTACATAAGGGTTTAGTTTGTCTTCTTCTTTTTCTACATAAAGATCTAAATAATCTTGTATTCTCTTTGAAGTCATTATATAATCTCTTGCATTTTCGTGAACAGAAGGATAGGGTGAAGACTCTGAATGATCAAAGTTTGTAGCTGGATAAATCAAAATCTGCTTTCTAGGATAAAACTCCTGCCTGTCTCTACCCATAAGAGATACTACAGCAGCTAAATTTCCACCTGCACTGTCTCCTATCAATGTGATATCTTCTTTTTTACAATTTAAAATATCAGGTCTTTTAAATATTTCTTTTGTTACATAGTAACAATCTTCAACTCCACTTGGGAAAGGATTCTCTGGAGCAAGTCTATAGTCTACAGACACTACAATATGGTTAGTTTTATTTGCCATATTCCTACATACATTTGTATAGCTATCTATATCTCCAGTAACCCAACCTCCGCCATGGAAGAATATGAGCACCTTTTCAGCCTTACTTTCTTCTGGTAAGAAAACCCTAAGCGGAATCTCTCTTCCCTCTACAAACATCTTATGATCTAGGGTTCTATACTGGTTTTTGATAGGTGGATTAAAAAAACTAATGACTTTTCTATATGTTTTATAGTTTTTTTTTAAATTTAAATGCGGTATAGATAAAATTTTTATAATTCTCTTCTTTATAGGTTTCATGGCTTTCTCACTTTCTAAATAAATTCTTATTATAATTATACCTTAATTAATATATTTTTGCATTGTTTTTATATCTAGCTCTTATATGTATATTAATTCCTTGAAAATATATATTGATTGAGTTTAAGCATAAAAAACTTTCCAGTAGCTATTCTAATTAATTAGAATAGCTACTGGAAAGTAAATATCATCCACCAATTTTTTATTTTTATATTACTTTGTAATTATTCAGATTTTTCTTCTTTTTCTTCAGTTTTTTCTTTTTCTTCAGTTTTTTCTTCTGGTGATTCCCAATCTATTTTAGGGGTTTTTACTTTGAAAACTTCGTTTTCTTTTATAATTTCATATTTTGCGCTCTCATTGTCGAAAACACCTTGATCAGACTTATATGATACATCTACAGTTGCTATATATCCCTTTTCTTCACTTTCCTCCACTGAAATAATATTATATGAATTTAAGACTGGATTAGTCTTTTTCATCTCTTCTACAAATTCATCATAATCTTCTTTCCTATCTTCAATAAGAGTTAGGAGATATAAGTCTTTATAAACTGTATATACTTGCGATCTAAGAAATCTCTCAAGAGTAACTTCAGGGGTTCTATCTAATCTATCCTTAGCCTTAGTCTCTTTAGGTTTTTTTATTCTATCTTCATAAAAGAAACTCATTGGCTCATAGTTATTGCTCCCACTCCAGATTATATATTCTTCAACTCCAAGTTCACTGGCGGCAACCATCTGATCTGAAATAGCTTTTGCATCATATTCCATATAGCCTTTTACCCATGGAGCAGAGAATCCTTGGAACCAAGGTCTTATAATTGCCGGATCTTTCTGAGCTGCATTTCTCTCAATGGCTTCCATAACAGCTAATCTTGATACTCCATAAGGCTGTGTATCTGGTACATCATATCCATAAAATCCAGGACCATAGTGACTAGGATATATCATAGGACAAATATATTCTACTTGATTTGCAACTTTTCTCCATGTCTGACCTATATCGTCTGGAGTATCATCCCATGAATTGGTTACAATACCAAACACATCAGCAGATATATGTACATTATATGGTTTAAGTTCTTTTCTAGCAAATTCCAAAAAGTCTTCTATTCCTTCGTCTTTTTTTCTATCATTTCTCTCAGGAAATTCCGTTATCTTATTATAATAATAGGCATTATCAGGAAATCTAACATAGTCATATTGTATTTCATCGAAACCTCTAACTGCTGCTTCTTTTGATACTGCAACAACATAGTTCCATACATATTCGCTGAAAGGATTTACCCATGATTCTCCAGCTCTATCTTTATAGACTCCACCTGCTTTTAATTGTATGGCACTTTCAGGTTTTTCCTTTGCAAATAAAGGATCTTTAAAAGCAACAACTCTGGCGATTTTATAGATTTCATTTTTATCTAAGTAGTCAAATAAAGTCTTATAGTCTTTAAAAGGTTGGCTGTTATCTGAACCAACATTTTTAACAATTTCAAGTTCACTATCCCATGTAACATAGCCACTGTCATCTTTAATATCTATTACCAATGAGTTGATTTCAGAAGCTTTTGCAATTCCCAATACTCTTTCTAGTTTGTTTATTTCATTAAGTCTTGATGAATCTGCAGCTTTTTCAGACTTACCATTTTTAGCATTGATATAGTCCACATAATAATCTATATTTTCCTCTTCAAAATTAAAACCTGCTACACTTCCAGTTATATAAAGAGCTTTTGCCTTTACAGTCTCTGGCTTTTTATCTTCTCCTAAATCTGGCAAAGGAAAATAAAATTCTCCCATTTCTTCTTTTCTATTTGCCTCAAGTTTTTCTCTTTCTTTTTGAAGATTTTCTTTTTCTTCTTCACTGATTTCGGTGTCCTTAGGATTTTCTTCTCCTTCACTAGCTTTATTATCAGAAGTACACCCTACTATTGCAAATACCATTATAATTAAGGAAAATAATAAAAGTATATTTTTTTTCAAGTCCTCACCTCTCCTATTTTATTTTTTTACTTTGTTGCTTTCATATGAGTAGATTTCTTTCTCTGAATCTTCCTTTATAAGTTCAAGCTTTTCCTCAGGTACAGTAACAAGTTCAGAAACACCATCACTTATAAATCTCTCCTGGGGATTGTTGTCAAAGTACTCTATATAATTATACATTCCTACATTGTCAACTTTCATTTCACTTGCTCTTATCCTTGGGATGCTTTCAAAGTCAAATTCAACATGATAAGGAGAATATCCTGGATTCCAGCCTACATTCAATATGGCTATATTATTATATGTTACTCCGTCATGACTTCCCTCTTTCAAAAAACCAGTTAAAGAATCATCTTTTGGTCTCGATCCATATGGCAATGCTATCGTGTCTATCTTATAAGATTCTTCCTCTATAAACTCTTCAAGATATTGAGCCTGCCCCCCAATTTCTTCTTGGAGTTTATCTTTTGAAATATTGGTAAAATTAGCATGGCTTCTTGTATGGTTTCCTACATCCATTCCATTTTCAAGAAGAAATTTGATCTTATCAGCTTCTTGACCTGCTTGTCCAAATGGTAAATCTCCATTGAGAAAAAAGGTAGCCTTAGGACTAAAGTCTGGATATTCTTTATGGAAATCTAGTAAGATCCCTACTGCAGAGTTCTTTTCTATCGTACCGTCTTCAAGATAGGCAAAGTTATTTTTATTTCCATCGTCAAATGTCAGCACTATAGGTGTATGACCTGCCTCTGTTGTTATATTTCCACTTACATACTCTTTAAGACTTATAGGTCTATATCCTTTTTCATATAGAGTCAATAAATCCTTTCTAAAATTTTCAGGTGTTCTAACCCATTCATCTTCCTCTTCACCAATATTATGATACATTAAAACCATTATCTCACCTGACTCATTTGGTTTAAGTGAAAGATCAATTTTATCTTTTGGGTCTTTCTTTTCACTTTCAGAATCTTCTTTTTCTGATAGAGCTTGTTCTTCCTCTTTTACACTCTTATCTTGTTGATCTGGCTCAACTTTATTGCAGCCAGTTGCTATTATTACAATCATAATTAATAAAACTATTCTTTAATCATTTTTAGCCTCTCTTTCATTTCTTTATAACTATAGCTTTTATATATATTTAGATGAGTTCTTCTTGAACTCTATTTGTTCTTTTATTTTTTATAAGAGATGTCACTGTTTCAACATGCGTTGGGGTAAAAGTATGATATCAATACGCAAAAGTATGAATTCTGCGTATTGGTATCCCCTCCTCTGGCAATATGAATAAATTTTTCATCTTTGCATTTAAACTACTTTTGTATATGAAACCTTATCATGCAATGTCATATTTTCCTTATTAAAAAAAATATATACCAGTGTAAAAGGAAAAAAAGCTAGCGAAAAGTATTTAATAGCTGTTCTAATTATAATTTGTATTAAACTCAATGGTTTGTTTTTAGTAGATACTATTTTAAGTCCCATAATTTTCATACCTATATCACGTTTTAATAAGTAAATAATTATAATATCTATAATAATCAAACATATTAAAGTAGGTAATATTATCTTAGTTATTTCGAAAAATCCCTTTGGTACCTTAATAAAATCTAAAAATACGGTAGGCAAAAATATTAGATACTTATAAAGATAGACCATTAACCATCCCGAGTCATCTTTCCCGAATATGAAATAATTTGGAGCCACAATCAATGAAACTCCACCAAGTAATAAAAGCGATGGAATTAAAATTATAACTTTGTTTAAAATGTGCGCAATTATTCTCTTCACTATCATTTTATTTACCCCCTACATTAATTGGAGAAATCTATAAATTCTAGGTCTTTCTGGGCATCTGCTTTTGAAGAATAAAAGGTAGTTTTATCAGAAGGTATCAAGTCTTCTTTCCATGATCCTACATTCTTTAAAAAGTTTATTGCATTATCCGAAACTATAAAGCATTTCAAGTCTCTATTGATATAACAAATTGGTGCGTCACCTTCTAAATCAAACTGTTGACCTAAACTTCCTATAAACCCACCTTCACTCTCTTTCGCAATTATATCTACAAATGGCACAGTATAAAATTCTAACTGTGGAACACAATTGTCAAAGATAAATTGAATATCATAATCATCAACATATTTCTGATATTCATCATTTTTCTCACTAGTACTCATAGAATTAATTGTTGTACCCGCTAGTATAATCTCAGTATCTTCCACACCTACAAATGATATTGCAGCTCCATTAGATTCAGTTATGTCGAAATATAACTTTATCATATTTTACCTCCACTAAACCTTTATCATTATATATAAATATTAATAATATTTGGATCCCTTTATATACTTATCTCAGAAAGATATTTAATTAAATATCTTTCTTTTCCTTGATTATATCAGATAAATTAACTAAATTCTATCACACCCTATTCCAATCGCTAAAAGGTTTGACTATCGCTAAATTGTGCACTTAATTATAAGTAAAGTCATTATCCTATTTCTTCATCTAAAACCCAATCCAACTTGATACAATTTATCTCTACTAATAAATATGGTTCCTCCATTTGTGGATTAGGACAAAGATTACTTGAATTTGATCCATTTAATACTCTAATTTCTAATTCTTCTATATTTAAATTTAAAGTATTTCCAAATATTTCACCTTTAACTGGATAATAGGCCGTATAAGCCATAGTATTATCTTTTTTATGTTAGACAACTATTATTCTGGATAGGTTCTCAAGTATAGACCAAATTTTCTTGCTCTATTTTCTAAGTCTAATATTTGGTTTTTATTTTTAAAAAACATTTCCATAGACATATCAAAATGGCCTCTTATAGAAATGTCTAAACCTACAAAATGAAGGTTACAAAATGTAAGTTCTCTAGAGTTTATTTGTAATAGCATTTTAAGATCATCAAATGTTTCAATGCTGAAATAACCTGTTACTTTATCAATATCTGTCCTTATCATATGGTTTACCCAAAGATATTGTTCATGACGATCCAACTCATCCAGAATTCTAATATGCATATGCTCATCTATATTTACATACTCCATTTCTGCTACTACTATTGAATTTCCATTTTCTTTATATAAATCCCTGAAAAAATCAACCTGCTTATATTCATTTTGTAAATATAAGTCTTTAAAATCCCACGACACTTCACTTGCCTCTTCTTCAGAAAGGCTATGAGGAAAAACATCTAATAATCTATGAGGTGTTGTCTTATAAAAATCATCTGAATCATTTATAATTTTTATCATATTATTTTTTATTTTGTTTACCTCTTCAAAGTTCATTATACTTAACATACTTTCACCTCAATTAATTTAATCGAATATCCTTACCTTCATTTATTGTATCAAATATATTGACTATTTTCTATTATTATATAAGTTATCATACTTTATAGTATTCTAATAAACCATTTTCATAAGCTTTTCTTCTTGCATCGCTAAAAGGTGCACCACTCAATAAAAGGCTGCACACCCGTGTGCACAATTTGGCATAACGGGGGTTCAATACTCATTATTATTAATTAGTTTTGTCCCTAGACGCAACAAAACCCCTTGAAATTAAGAGGTTTCGGTTGTATCAATATTGGTGTTTATATATGTCTAAAGACTTATTTCATAATACAATTTAGCAATATTAGATTATCGCCAAATTCTGTAAATCTGCCTGACTAGAATGATTCTTTCACTTTCTAGTACATAGATAATAGAGTTTATATCAGATTATTTGGTTCAAGTGCTTGAAAATGACTTTAAGATATTTGATATACTATTTATCATTAATCTTAACTTTCCCAGACACACTTTTCAAATGAAAATTAGCATCGCCTTGAGAATTATCGAATTTATATCCTTGGTTCTTGTTATTATACTCAATTTTACCTATACTTTCTGCTAAAAGCTTCATAGGTTTTGTTGAAATCATATCTATATTACCAGATATTGATTCGATTTTTACACCATCAGAAATTGTACCATTAATACTAATATTTCCAGCAATTGAGTTTATATCCACATCACTAAATATACCTGTTAGTAGAATATTCTCAGCTTTATTTTTAGCTTTCACAGTCAGAATTTCACTATCTTTAATAGATATTTCCCCAGATACTGTTTTAATTTCTACCGTATCCATTTTAGAGTTAACAACTGTAACTTTACCAGAAGTACTATTTAACTTAGCATTTTTTAAAACTGCATCTTCAATAAGTATATCACCTGCAGCGGTTGATAGATTTAAGTCGCCAATTTCACTATCTTTAGGAACTGTAACTTTAACATACCAGTCGCCATAGTCAACCTTAAAATCTAAATTAAATGTGGTCTCAAAACTTAAAACTCCCTTTGATACATCAGATATCTTTACTTTTTCACGATCATGAATATTATATTCTAATGCATATTCATCTCCATATATCAAATAAATATCAGCTGACATTACATTGATATTTATATCAGTAAATGCATCTATTGATGATTGATCTCCAGTTGTATCTACCTCTGATCTTTGATCCTCAGTGTTATCATTTTCAATTACCAACTTAGATGATGATTTATTCTTAATATTTGATATCTCATCATCAGAAATTACGCTTCCTATAGTAAATAATATACCTCCTATAATTGAAAGTGCTAATAACACAATAATAGTTTTTTTAATCATTATTTGTTCTCCTTTCTACTACTTTTGATATTATCACTACTATTGTCTTTGAAATAAACTTAATTGCAAAAAATATTGCAATTAAAGAAAGAATAACTATTGCTGCTAAAGCAATCGAACCACCAAAAGATTTCAACCATAATGATGGATAGAATGGTATTAAAAAACTAAATGATTTTATAAAAAGTGCAACTGCTGTTATACCTAGACTTCCTATGGTTATAATAAGTGCAAACAATATTGCCATAAATGAAACAACAAATGCAAATAATATGGCACCACTTGCAATAACAAAAGGAAATGCCATTGGCAAAGAAAATAATGCTATTAAACCAATCCATAAAGCTTTTGTAGAACTACCTTTTTTCTTATTATCAATTTCTAATTGCTTCATTGCAGTTTCAGAATATATTTTAGCTGCAAGATTCTTAGGTGTTCCAAAATTATTCTCCATTTGTTCATATGTTGTAAATTCTGCATCTATTGCATACTCCATATAGTAATTTATTGCTTCTTCTTTTTCTCTATTAGATATTTTTGATAAACATTGTCTAAGTTGTTCACAATATTCCTTATAAGTCCTCATTGGTAAATTCCCCCTTTAATAATTCGTCCATTTTGTTTTTATACTCGTTCCACTCTATACTATAATTTGCTAACGCTTTTAATCCCAAATCAGTGATTTTATAGTATCTTCGATTTCTTCCTTGAAATGGGGAGTCATAAGAACTCAACATTTTATTTTTTTGTAATCTTTTTAATGCAGGGTAAATAGCAGATTCTGAAACTTCTAAAATCATTTGCACTTGTTGTGTTAATGTGTAACCATACTCATCTTTTTGTCTTAGTATTGCCAAAACTAAAAAATCAAGAGTTGTTCCTCCTATCTGAAAACCCATTTTTTTACCTCCCTTACTCTTAGCTTAGGTATATTATAAAGCGAATAGTATGTTAATGTCAATAGCATACTTATAAAAAAACAAAATACTTCACATTTTTGTTCATAATCTAGCCTTAGGGTGTGCAATATTTAGTATTATTATATTTTCCACTTCTAAAAACAAGAAAACCCCTTGAAATCAAGAGGTTTGGGTTGTATCAATATTGGTGTTTATATATGGCTAGTTTGTAGAAACATATTCGTGTACTTTACCCCCTACATAGATTGGAAAAGTCTAAAAATTCTAAGTTTTTCTGCGCATCTACTTTTGAAGAATAAAAAGTAATCATATCAAAAGGTATCAATTTGTCTTTCCATGACCCTAAATTTTTTAAAAAGTTTATTGTATTATAAGAAACTATAAAGCATTTCAGGTCTTTATTGATATAACAAATTGGTGAATCACCTTCTAAATCAAACTGTTTACCTAAACTTCCTATAAATCCACCGTCACTGTCTTCTGCAATTATATCTATGAATGGCACAGTATAAAATTCTAACTGTGGAACACAATCGTCAAATATAAATTGAATATCATAATCATCAGCATACTTCAGATACTCAGCATTTTTCTCACTAGTACTCATAGAATTAATTGTTGTACCCGCTAGTATAATCTC
>CAZRHX010000044.1:0-1807 GCA_964599855.1 uncultured Tissierella sp.
ATTAAAAAGTGTACTCTTTCCTACATTTGGTAAACCTACGATTCCAAGTTTCATTAAAAAATCTCCTCTATATTAATATTTAAATTCAAGTTTATAGTTTTCTTCACAACTAACTATTATACTATAGAAGACTGATTCTTGCAAAATATAATAAAAATTTCTTGTCTAAACTATATTTTCAGTATAGACTAGATAAATAGAAGAAAAATTATGGAGTGATAGATATGAAAGAAAAAGACTTAGAAAAAGAAGGCTTTGTCTGCAAGGAGATACTTCCCTTCAATGACAAAAAACCTCTCAAAGATATAGAAAGAAGCTTAATAAAAACATATAGAAAACATGTCTGGGCAAAGTTTATAAAGGCTATAAAAGAGTATGAGCTAGTGCAAGATGGAGACAAGATAGCCATAGCCATCTCCGGTGGAAAAGATAGCCTTATATTGGCCAAGCTCTTCCAAGAGCTACATAAATATGGAAATAGAAATTTTGAAATGGAATTTATAGCTATGGACCCAGGTTATCACAAAGATATCAGAAAGCTCTTAGAAGAGAACTGTGAACATCTAGGTATTCCTGTCAGGATATATGATGCAGATGTCTTCCAGGTGGCAGGTAAGATCGCAGGAGATAATCCTTGTTATATGTGTGCCAGAATGAGAAGAGGTTCTCTATATGCAAAGGCTGAAGAACTAGGTTGCAATAAACTAGCACTAGGTCATCATTTTAATGATGTCATAGAGACAACCATGCTAAATGTTCTCTGTTCAGCCAATTTTAAGACTATGATGCCAAAGTTAAAGGCAAAAAACTTTAAAAATATGGAGCTTATAAGACCACTTTACTTGATAGAAGAAGAATATATAATAAGATTTATCAGAAACAGTGGTATAATGCCTTTAAATTGCGCATGTATGGTAGCTGCTAAAAAGATCGGCAACAAGAGATTTGAAATAAAAGATTTGATAGAAGATCTAAAAAAAAGCTTTAAAAACGTAGATAAGTCTATATTTAAAGCAGCAGAAAATGTAAGCATGAATGGTATCTTGGGATTTGAAGATGATGAAGGCAAACATTCATTTTTAGAATTTTATGATGATGATGGAATTTAAATATAAAGAGATTGACTATGGATTTTCTTTATTATATAATTATATATTATTAATGAAAAAACTTAAAGCAGATGGGCGGCTTACAATACCCATTTGTTTTTTTATGTAAAAATATAGGAGGCAATTTATGAAAAAAGCAATAGAGAGTTTCAAAGATAAGAAGTTTTTACTTACCATAATGACACTTATTCTTCCCATAGCACTTCAAAACCTTATAAGTTCTTCTCTGAACATGGTAGATAATGTCATGATAGGAAAACTTGGAGAAAGTTCAATTGCAGCGGTTGGACTTGTAAATCAATACTTTTTTATATTCATGCTCTGTCTATCGGGAATAAATGCAGGAGCTGGAATATTTATAGCCCAGTTTTGGGGCAGAAAAGACATTAAAAATATTAGAAGGATGTTGGGTTTAGAACTTATACTCAGCACTCTTGCAGCAATTATATTTGGTCTAGTAGCATTTTTATCTCCCCAAAGTATTATAAATATATTTACAAGCGATACAGAAGTTGTAGCACTTGGAAGTTCTTATATAAAGGTCATATCAATTACATTTTTGATAACTGCTATATCCATGGCCTATTCTACAGTTCTTAGGTGTATGGGTATTGCAAAGCCACCTATGTATGCAAGTCTTTTGGGAATTATTATAAATGCATTTTTAAACTGGGTATTTATATTTGGTAATTTAGGAT
>CAZRHX010000044.1:1817-10672 GCA_964599855.1 uncultured Tissierella sp.
TACCAGTATTGCAAGAACGGTAGAGATGGTCTTTATACTTGTAGTTTCTTACAAGTACAATGAAGTTATAAGATGTAGGACTAGAGAGATGTTTTCATTTAATAAGGGATTTATAGCTACTTATTTTAAAACCAGTTCATCTGTAATAATAAATGAACTGGTGTGGGCACTTGGTATAAGCGCCTACTCGGTTATATATGCTAGGATAGGAATAAGAGAAGTAGCAAGTATGCAGATAGCAAATACTGTTAACAATATGTTTATGGTATTAGGCATAGGATTTGCAACAGCAGGTGCTATAATAGTGGGCAATAAAATAGGTGAAGGTAATATGGATGAGGCACTAGATTATGCTAAGAGACTTGGGATCTTGGCTCCACTAGTGGGAATTATATCTGGACTGGCTCTCTATATGGGAGCGCCTTTTATAATAAATATATTTAATATAGATGCAAGCACTATAAAGATGACAAGCCAGGTATTGAAGATCATGGCAGTTTTTGCTCCGCTCAGGTTTTTTAATGTGCTTATGATAGTGGGAATATTTAGAGGTGGGGGAGATACGACTTACTCTATGCTTGTACAACTGGGAACAGTTTGGTTTTTTGCCATACCCCTAGGTTTTCTAGCAGCAGTTTACTTTAAACTTTCACTGCCAGTAGTTTTCTTCTTACTTTGTTCAGAAGAGATAGTTAAGATGATATTTGAGTTAAAAAGATTTAAATCAGGTAAATGGATTAAAAATGTATCGGAAACTTTAGAAAAGAAAGAAAAAGTTAAAACTACTATAGCAGTAGAATTAAATTAACTATTCTAAGAGATCTATTGGTTTTAAAATTATAAAAATATTCTAGTCTAGTTATTAGACTAGGCATATAAAAAAGGGATGGACTCTATATAGAATCTATTCCTTTTCTTATTTATTATTTTCATCCATCTTCAACTCTTTGAAGTAGTAATCAGTGTTTTTCCACTTTAAATATTCCATTGATTTTTGGAAAGAAGCTTTCATAAATTGGATAGACTTATCAGTTTCACTTTGGTCTATTCCATTTTCAAGCTTTATGTCTATATTATCTTCTTTAGTTTTAATTGTAATTATATTTTTTACCAAGTTTACTTCTGCTTCAAACTAGGAAGAATCATACTTAAGTAGACCGGTAGAGAATCCACTTGTAGTGATATCAAGAATTATATATGCCCACTGTGGCTCCTGCGTGGCATATTCAAGTTTTATTTTTCCTAAGATCTTTGAAATCAAATGAAGTGTTTTTATTTCATCCTTATATTTTTCATATAAAGCCATTACTACAATCTCCTTAATAATTATATTGCACTTTCTATAGATGTTTATTTTTTAAAAGAATCAAGCCTCCCAGATCAATCTTTCTTGTAATGCTTTTAAAAGGAGTTCTACTATTATTGCAAGTAGGGTGACAGGTATAGACCCTTCTAATATTAAAACCATGTCAAAAGTTCTTACGCCATTTACAACTAAAACTCCAAGACCTCCTGCTCCAACAGCAGCGGCCAAGGTTGTGGCACTTATATTGATAACAAGTGCTGTTCTTATTCCACCTAGAATTACATTTAAAGCTAGTGGTATTTTTACTTTGATATATATTTCTAGTTCTGTCATGCCCATTCCTTTTGCGGCATCTATTATATCTTTGGGAACTTCTTCTATCCCTATAACTACATTATATATTATCGGCATCAATGCATAGACAACAAGTGCTATTAGAGCCCCTTTTATTCCATATCCTAAGATAGGAACTGCCAAAGCTAATAAAGCAGGTGATGGAAAGGACTGACCTAGATTCACTGTTTTTAATAATAACTCTTTAAATTCACTACCATGTTTTGTAGTTACAAATATTCCTAGAAGAACTCCCATTGTAACTGCAATAAAACTTGACAGTAAAACCATCCTCATATGTTCCATAAAATAAACTATCAATGGAGTTCTAGAACCTTCTGTACTTTTGGCATTAAAATATTTATATAAAAGGGTTTCAAACTCTTTTGAATAAATAACTATAAGTGCAAGTATAATAGACAAAAGAACTACAACTATTAGGTCTCTTTTATTAGATTTCATCGATATCACTTCCAGCTATTTTTAATATACTATCCCAAGAAATACTTCCATTTATAAGAGAGACTCTATCTTTTCCACTAGTCAACATATCTACCAAGACATCTCTAAGAGTTGCATCTTCATCTAGTGGATCTTCTTCTAATCTTAGATCTTCTGCATAATCTATTGCAGGCTTTCTTGCTAGAATTGTCAAAATACCTTCTCCCTTAAAAAAAGTTTTTATAAAATCATTTTTGGGTTCGAGTACAATTTTTTCAGGGCTATCTATTTGCACTATTTCCCCCTTATTCATTACACAGATTCTATCTGAAAGGAGCAGTGCTTCATCAATATCGTGTGTTACAAAGACTACTGTTTTTTTAAGCTTTCTTTGGATCTTTCTGAATTCTTTCTGAAGTCTCAGTCTATTTATTGGATCAACTGCTCCAAAGGGCTCATCCATAAGTAGAATGTCAGGATCAGAGGCAATTGCTCTGGCAACTCCAATTCTCTGTGCTTCACCACCAGAGAGTTCAGAAGGTTTTTTATTTTTATAATCTTCAGGCTCCAATCCAACTAAAGCTAACATTTCATCTATCCTCTTAGCTATTTTTTCTTGCTTCCAATTCAATAAGCGTGGAACTGTTGCAATGTTTTTCTTAACATTCATATGTGGGAAAAGTCCTGTACTTTGTATCACATATCCTATCGTTTTTCTAAGTTCTTCGCCTTTTAGTTCATCTATATTTACGCCTTCTACCTCTATTTCGCCACCATCTCTATCTATCATCTTGTTTATCAATCTGAGTAAAGTTGATTTTCCGCAACCAGAGGGACCAAGGACCACTAAAAATTCCGCCTTTTCTACTGTCAGGGAAAGATTCTTTACAGCGGTAAAATCTCCATATTTTTTTGTCACATTATTTATTTTAATCATATATAACACTCCTCATAGTTTTTTCAAAGGTTCTCAAAATATAATCAAGTAGTACTGTGAAAAACACTATAGGAATGACTCCTAAAAGAATTAAATCAGCCGAAGCTTCACCTAATCCTAAAAATACAAAAGTACCCATTCCTCCTCCGCCTACAAGACCTGCTAAAACTGCTCCTCCTATAGTTTGTATAAATGCAATTCTGATACCGGTAAATATTACCGGAAAAGCCAATGGTAATTCAATCTTTTTTAAAATCTGAGCCTTACTCATACCCATTCCCCTTGCAGCCTCTATTATACTTTTTTCAACTGAATAAAATCCGGTCAAAGTATTTCTTCCTATTGGGAGAAGTGTATACAGGGTAAGTGCAATATATGCAGGAGCCCAACCAATTCCGCTTACTCCAATGGCATCAAAGAAAGGCAGTTTTCCAAGTCCAGACAAGGGAACCAAGAGAATTCCAAAAAGAGAAAGGCTTGGTATTGTTTCAATTATACTAAGCGGAAGCATTACCTTGTCTTCAAAGCTTTTTTTAGAATAAGCTAAAAATCCAAGTGGTATAGCAATAAGTGCACCTGTAATAACGGAAGCCAAAGTCAATAGAGCGTGGATTCTTAAATTATCATTAAATTGAGTCTTTTTAATATTATATTCTTTGATTAAAGATAGGTCATCAAGCGATCCACTAAGCATAAAGTAAGATAAAATTGCAAATATACTTAAGAATCCAATCCATTTTATATATTTATATTCTTTTATTCTTTGGGCATAGGTTGAAAACAGCATATAAATTGAAAATATTTGAATATAAAATCCAGAAGAGAGACTTATCCTGGCCGATCTTACTCCATCTATATATTCTCCTGTTTTAAACTGTAGGGCCCAAAAGAGGGATAAAAGCAAGCTAGTTGTAAGTATAAAAACAATAATATTCTTATGCTTTTTTTCATAAAAAGACAGGGCTATCAAAACAAGCCATAAAACTATAATAAATAGACCTAAACTTCCAAAAAAATCATAACTAGAATATTTTACACCTTGAGATATTCTATTTGCTTTAAGTTCAATTAGATTCATAAAAACAAATGCTACTGCCCCTATAGAGGATAACAGCAGCAATGTTTTATCTTTTATTTTATTCATATAATCACCTTTTAAATTAATTTAGTCTAAGAAGCCCTCTTCTGTTAGATGTTCTTTTGCAACATCTTTTGGTGATAATCCATCTACAATTACTTTTTTATTCATATTCTGTAATTTTTCAAGATCTAATGTTTTAAATACATCTTCAACTATATCTTTTATCTGTGGATATTCTTCTATGATCTCTGCCCTAACTACTACAGATGGTTCAAACACTGGCGGAATAGATAGGGGATCTTTCAATACAAGTAAATCCAAATCTGGTAAGGATCCATCAGTTCCATAGACAAGGGCTACATTTACACCATCAGTTCCATTCGAGAGTGCACTTATTGTCTCTGCGGTATTTCCATGAGGAAGCATTATAAGTTGATCAGCTTCTAGCTTAAAGCCATATTCCTTTTCCATGCCCAGTAGTCCCATGTTTTTTTCTGCAAAGAGCTGGCTGGTTATAAACTTAACTTCCCCACCATCATTTACATAGGCTGCAAAATCTTCTAGGGTCTCCAGATCATTAGTTTCGGCAAAATCTTTTTTAACTGCCAACATCTCAGTATTATTAGCTTGTGCGGGTTCTAACCAGATCAAATTGTTATTTTCTTCATCGTAAGTCTTGATAGAAGTATAACCTTCTTTTTGATCTCCCCAAATTTCTTCATCAAATCCTTCAGAATAATATTGTCCGTTTCCGGTATAGTCAATTCCAATATCCAATTCATCCTCTAATAAGGCTTTTCTATGGACATCAGGAGTTCCAAATTGAACCTTATCTGTAACAGTGTAGCCATTTTCCTCTAGTGCTAAAAGGACCATATTACCCAAAATTCCACCCTCGGTATCAACAAAGGAACCTAGAACTATTGGATTATCAGGATTGACATCTCCAGCATCATCTTCAGAAGCAGGTGAATTACAAGCTGATAATATTGAAAGTGATAAAATTAAAGCAAATATATAAAACTTATTTTTCTTCATAATAACCTCCATTTTATTTTTTATAAGCTATAGTAAAATTCTACCCTTATAATATAAGTTTAAACGAATCCTACAAAGCTAAAGTTACTTATATGTTTAAAAAAGAGTATAAAAATATATATTTCATAAAAACTGCCATCAAGTTTTTTAAATAATTTGATGGCAGTTTTTATAGGCTTTTTTTATTTATATACCTTTACTCTATCTTCTAAAGGATTAAAATCTTTTTCTCCTGGAAGTGCTAGAGGTTTTCCAAAAGGCATTTGTGCTCTCATTTCCCAAGCTTCTGGTATATCCCATTCTTTTCTTACATCTCCTTCTATAAGTTCATTATAATGCTGAACTGACGCACCAAAACCTTCTAACTGTAGAGATGTCCATATATTGAATTGATGCATTCCACTTGATTCCTTAGACCATATTGGAAAATTATCTCTATATGTTGGGAATTCATTTTGTAAATATTCCACTATGCTATTGTCTTCAAAAAATAGAACTGTTCCATAACCTGCATTGAATGAATTTATTTTTTCTTCAGTTGGAGCAAATTTATCTTCAGGAACTCTTTTTCTCAGTGCTTCTTTAGTTATGTCCCATAGTTTTTCATGATGCTTATTTAATAGTAAGACCACCCTAGCTGTTTGTGAGTTAAAAGCTGATGGCGTATGTTTTACTGCATATTCTATCAGTTCCTGAATCTTATCATCTGATATAATCTGATCCTTGCTGATTGCATAATGTGATCTTCTATCCTTTATGGCTTGGTAAAAATTCTTTTCCATTTTTTATTCCTCCGTTTTAAATGTTTTTTAATTTTTTCTTATTCTTTTTTCATTTCTATAATCAAGACATGAGATAGGCTATTTGATTTAATTGTAATATCGTCTTCTACTATTTCTAATGCGTCTCTGTCATTTAATACTATATTGTTAATATCTGAGCTTCCTTCTATCTGTACTAAATATGCTTGTCTTCCCTGGCCTACTTTAAAATCTATTTCCCTGTCTTTATCTAATTCTAATACATAAATATTTGCATCTTGATTTATTTTTATAGGTGCATTGCCTTTAATGCTTGATACTATTTGTAGCCATTTATTTTTTCTGTCTTCCCATTTAAATCTATGATCCCCATAGTTAGGAGTAAGACCTTTTTGGTCTGGAAGCAACCATATTTGCAAGAACCTAGATGTTGTATCTCCATAATTATATTCAGTATGAGAGATCCCTGTTCCTGCGCTCATATATTGTACATGACCTCTTGTAAGAGTGTTTTTGTTTCCAATGGTGTCTCCATGATTGAGTTCACCATCTATAACATATGATATTATTTCCATATCTTTATGTGGATGGAGGGCAAATCCTGTATTGGATTTAACTAAATCATCATTTATTACTCTTAAAACTCCAAAGTTCATATTGTCTGGATTATAGTAGTTTGCAAAAGAAAAATGAAAGATACTCTGCAACCAACCTAGATCAGATCTACCCATATTTTTATTGTCTAATTTTCTTAACATAATGTTCTCCTTTTCATATACATATATTTTATTTATAGTATTATTAAATACTTAGTTACCTTTAGTTACTTGGTATATTTATATCATTGCATATAATTTTTTATATGTCAAGTATAAATTTGAATTTTTATCAATAAAAAATCCCCTATAAATAATAGAGGATTTTACTTGTGTTTTTGATCTTTAGATCCATTTTTCAGCCCAAACTTGAATTTCATCCATAACCTTAGCTAGATCTTTTCCTTTTTCTGTAAGTTCATACTCGATTCTTACTGGGGTTTCTGGATAAACCGTACGCAAGACTATTCCGTTTTTCTCTAGTTCTTTAAATCTTTCTGTAAGCATTCTTGCACTCATATTGGGTATAGAAGAGGATATGTCAGAGAAACGTTTTTGTCCATTTAGTAAAGTTCTTATGATCAAGCCAGTCCATCTTTTACCCAAGAGTTCAAAAGCATCTTCAAATTTTGGACATAAATTATATTTTTCCATACAATTCACCACCTGAAAATATTATATCATGGTTAGTATAATAAAGTAAGTCCATTGTTTAAATATACTAGATTAAAGGAAGTAGATTTGTTCAATAAATTATGAAAAAGGAGTAAAATTGTTGGGAAAGTATTAACTTCAAATTCTTAGTAAATAAAAGCATATCGGTAGATTTAGATGAGATGAAATAGGGGGTAAAGTTGTATGAATGAGTTTGAATTAGCTAGAAATGTTTGGTTATTTGTAGGAATTAGTTTTTTTATATCTTTTATATTAAGGTTAATAGATAATAAGTCGATAGTATGGATTATATTAAATGGTATTATATGTTTTTTAAGTTTTGTAAACGCTTATGGTATACACAATAGAATTATCAAAAAAAATAAGAATTAGGTTAATAAGAATTAGGTTAATGAATAAGACTTATCTTATGCGTCGCTAAATGATCTATAATTTACAAAAATCAATTTGTCAAATTCTCAAGGAGAGAATGGTAAAACTACAAGTCATTATTTTAGAATCTTGGCTTGAGAGATTTAAAGATAGAACCCGATTCTTGGAAAATATAAGAAGAAGCATAAATCTTATTATTCTATGGCTTTTAGGGGTATAGGTATGATATAGATATTGCTAGAGACTTTAAAACCATAGGGGGTAGGAGAAGATGGAAAAAATTTTAGTTGTTACAGATGGTTCGGAAAACTCAGCCAGAGGACTAGCTGAGGCTAAAAAACATATGGAACATTCAGATGCTAGAGTAACGATACTTACTGTAATAGAAGATTTAGAATATGCTAAATTAGGTTATGGACCTATGTTTATGGATAATCTATCAGAAAATCAAGGTGAGGTGATTTTAGAAAATTCATTAAATTTTTTTGATGACATTAAAGATAGGGTAAATACTAAAATGAGAAGGGGCAATCCAGCAGATGAAATACTTAAAGAAGCTGAAGAAGGAGACTATGAACTTATAGTAATGGGAAGCAGAGGTTTAGGTACTTTTTCAAAGGCTCTGCTAGGAAGTGTATCTAAAAAAGTTTTAAATCATGCACAGACAAATGTCTTGATAGTTAAATAATCTTATAAGAATATTAGTCTTATATATATCTTTGATTTCATATTGCTGATAATAGTAAAACTAGATTAATCTAGTTTTACTATTATCATTTCTATAGAACTTAAGGAAAGAGTATAAGCTACATAATAGATCCTTGATACTTTATCGCTGTCGCAAGATCCATTTTCAATTAGTAAATCATATAGTGGGCTGATTCCCTCTATATCTTTACTGTGCTTAGATTTTATCTCTTTTAATAACTCTCTATCTAGCTTGTCCTTTAATATTATCCTATATCTCACATCATCAACTCCTCATAATATATATTTCAAATATTTATCTTAGATTTTCGTAAGTTCTAGTCTCTTGACTCCAGGGATCTTTCTTATTTTATCATATTTAGAGAACATATTACCTTCCTCATCATCGATAAAGCAAAGTATAACAATCTGATGACCTCCACTATCACCTTTTATTTCCATATTTTCAATACTGATGACAGATTTTTCAATTTTTTCAAGAACCTCTTCAATAGATACTGCATCTTCAAGTGAAATCTTCAATTGAATTTCTTGTTCTTTCAATGAAGCAGGACCGATTCGACGCATAATACGTGGAAGAAAGTTTACTGTAAGGTGGACTAAGGCA
>CAZRHX010000045.1:0-2910 GCA_964599855.1 uncultured Tissierella sp.
AGCGATACTGCGACATTAGCTTCGCCGCCGCCATAGTTTATGTCAAAACTATTTGCTTGAACAAATCTTTCAAATCTTGGTGTTGAAAGTCTAAGCATTATTTCACCTAAGGTTATAACTTTTTTCATGCAAACAACCTCCTATATTTTATATGAATTAATTATGTTCTTGCCTTTCTAACTGCTTCTACAAATTCTTTCGCAGCCTTTGTCATATCAACACTACTACCTTTTGTCAGACTACCACCTACGCCTACTGCTATACAACCATTTTTTATCCATTCAGCTACATTATCTAAAGTAACTCCACCTGTAGGCATAAGAACAGCCTGTGGTAAAGGTCCTTTTATAGCTTTAATAAAGGATGGTCCAAAGGCGCTTCCTGGGAATACTTTGATTATATCTGCTCCAGCTTCCATAGCATTTATCATTTCGGTAATGGTCATACATCCCGGCATATAAAGAACTTGATATCTATTACATAATTTAGCAGTTTCTAAATTAAAACCAGGACTAACTATATATTTTGCTCCAGCTAAAATTGCAATTCTAGCTGTTTCACTATCTAAAACTGTACCAGCACCAACTAATAGTTTCTTACCAAATTCTTTTGTTAGATCTTCAATAACATATTGAGCTCCAGGAACTGTAAAAGTTATTTCTATAGCATTTACTCCACCATCCATACAAGCGAGGGAAATTTTTCTAGCTGTTTCTGTATCGGGTGCTCTTACAACTGCAACAATTCCAATCTCTTCTATTCCTTGAATAACTTCAAACTTTCTCATAAATAAACCCCCTATATTAAGTTCATAATAAGCAACGATGAATTATATAATGAAACCATCTTGCTCCATTATATTAAATTGATGAAATAGTTGCAAGTTACTTTAATAGATATACATATGTGCTATAATATAGCAAAAAAGAAGATATATTTATCAGAATATCAATATTGTTTTTCAACTTTCTTGTAACATTTCTCTCCTTATCTGCACTAATACTATGAAAGGGTGATTCAATGTTTCTAATATAAGATTTATATGAAAAAATAAGCAAGATGTATTTATATATCTTAGAAGAGAAAAGTCGATTAATTCTTTAGAATGTAAAGATAAAATAATAGTAACACATTATGATAATATTATGAATGAAGGAAACAAGATTACTATTTTAGGGGAAATTACAAAAGAGTTTGAAACGATAGATATAAATAGATACATTATATAAAAAACTAACAAAAATTGGAGGTAATTATGAAAACTACAAAAGATATGATAAAAGAATATGAACTTTGGGCAGCTTTAAATAATCCAAGCTTAGCTATAGATGAAGCTGATGTTGTTGTATTTGGTTTGCCCTATGATGGAGCGGCAAGTGTTAGATTTGGAGCAAAGGAAGGACCACAAGCTATAAGAAATATAACTTATAGCATAACTCCTACAACTGAAGAATTTGAATCTATAGCTAAATTGAAAGTTTTGGATATAGGAGATTTTGAGGATGATGATCAATTAAAGATGTTTTCAGAAGTAGAAGAGAAGGTCTGTGAAATAGTTAAAAAAGATAAATTTTTTACCATGATAGGGGGCGACCACTCTACATCCATTCCTATATATAGAGGAATAGATAAGGCCTTAGATGAACCATTTGGAATAATTCATTTAGATGCTCATTTTGATTTAAGTGATGATCAAGATGGCAATAAATATGCTCATGGATGTCCTTCTAGAAGAGCTTTAGAACTAAAAAATATTAGTGAGCCAGACAATATGTTTTTTATAGGTATACGTTCTGTTGAAATGGATGAGTTAGAGTTTTTAGAAGAAAACCGAGTAAATGTTGTAAGTGCCAGAGACTTCTATAAAATGGGAGTTGAAAAAGTTTTAGAAGAGGTCAAAGAAAAGATGAAGCATTTAAAGCATATCTATATAACAGTAGATATAGATGTATTAGATCCAGCTTATGCAGGTGGAACTGGGACACCTCAATTTGGTGGACTGACCAGTAGAGAATTACTTGAACTTCTAAGAGGTTTATTTGAGCTTCCAGTTATAGGATTTGATGTAGTCGAAGTTGCACCGAGACTAGATGATTCTTTAGCAGCGGTATATGCAGCTAGAAAGATAATCACTGAATGCTGGGGTCATTTCTATAGAAAAAATAAATAGTCTAAGGGAGATGCTTTTATAAAAGTATCTCCTTTTTTAAGTGAAATTTCAAATGCTTTGCTAAAAATCTAAATTTTATTCTACTATATATAGATTTAACTAGTATAGAAAACATATTCTTATATGTTATAATATATTAAAAACAAAGATGATTTAGAAAGTAGGTGTTATATGAATAAAGAAGTAAAAAAGATTTTAACTTTTAGTGGACTTATATGGCTTATAGCAAATCTTCATCATCCAGTCACTCCTTCATATTTTACAGCTTTAAATCTACCAGATCATATATTTGGTACATCTTACGCAGCCATGGTATTCGCAATATTTTTAACATCGCCAATTTGGGGTAGTATAGGAGACAAAGGTAAAAGGAAATTGACTTTACTAATGTCTACATTATTTTATGGTCTAGTGCAAATAGCTTTTGCATTTGTGACTTCTCTATGGACTATACTTTTTTTAAGAGTTCTCGCAGGAGCGGCAGCGGGAGGATTTCATGTAGGGCTTATGTCTGGACTTGTTGATGGGGGAGAAAAAGAAAATAGAAAACTCATAATGGCAAATTATTCAGCAATACTAAGTATCAGTTCTGCTATAGGCTTTTTAGTAGGTGGGCTTCTAGGATACTTTACACCTCAGAGCGTATTTGTTATTCAAGGGGTGTGTATGGTATTAGTTTCATTGGGGATAAAAATGTTTCTAAAAGAAACTAATCCACAGACTATAGAAGATAAAAGTAG
>CAZRHX010000045.1:2920-5778 GCA_964599855.1 uncultured Tissierella sp.
AATTTTTCTGCGGATTCGGTATTTGGAAATAGGATAGAAGATAAAAGTAGAAAAACTAAATTTATATGGAATATAGTAAGTGATGCAAAGGAAAATGAAGGAGTTTTTAGTCTTTGGACTATAATATTTTTAATTATAACATTTTTAATAGGTCTAGCCTATAGTGGCAATAATAATGCATTTAATTACTATCTAAAGGCAGAATTAAATATGTTGCCCATAGTAAATGGTATATGGAAAGCATTGACGGGTATAATAGGACTTATTGCTAATTTGACCATAAATGTTTGGATTATAAACAAAACAGATATTAAAAAGACTATGGTATTTATTTTATTTTTAAATGCTATATCCGCATATCTTTTATTTTTAAGCAATAGTATTACACCGTTTTTTTTATATAGTTTTTTATTTTTCACCCTCTACATAATAGAGCTACCAATGCTTCAAGGTTTTGCAGTAGAAGGTGATATGAAGGATATAGGTTTTATGGCTGGAATATTTAATGCTATAAAGGCGCTTGGAGAAATGGTGGGTGCTATTGTAGCTGGTTTTGCCTATAATCTAAGCAGCAAAATGCCATTTTTAATTGCGGCTATTTCACTTACTATTGCCTTTTTATTGTCTTTATTTAATTACTTGAAAAATGAGAGAGGAAGATAAAAGATGCAAAAAGATATAAAACTAATCGCCATAGACATAGATGGAACACTTGTAGATGATAATTTTAATATATCAGAAAATACTATAGATGTAATAAAAAACCTTGTTAAAAGAGATATAGGTGTTTCCTTAGTTACAGGAAGAGCCTATGCTGGTGCTAAGAAGATACTAGATCAGATGAAGATAGATCTTCCAGTAATATGCCACAATGGTGGAAAAATCGTTTTAGATGATGGAGAGATTATTCAAAATAAAAAGTTTCCGATTTCTACTGTAAGAGAAGCCCTAGACTATGGAGAAAGACGTAATTTCTATATGAAAGCTTTTGTTGATGATAAATTTTATGTGACATTTGAAAATGAGATTACTAAAAAAGCGGCAGAAAACTTTAATATGAAATATGAAATTGTTGAGAGTTTTAATAGGGATATAATAGATGAAATAAATCTTTTTATAATGTTTTGTAAGAGAGAAATAAATGAAGAAGATCTAGGTCTCTTTAAGGGTTTAGATGTTGAGATAACAACTTCTATGCCAACAGTTATAGAATTAATTCCTAGAGGCGTTTCCAAAGCCTGGGGACTTAAAGAATTAAAGCGCTATTTAAATGTAGAAAGAGAAGAGATATTGGCTATAGGTAATGGATTCAACGACTTGAGTATGTTAGAATTTGCAGGAAAAGGTATAGCTATGAAAAATAGTGACCAACTTCTTTTGAAAAACTTTAAGACCGTATCTGATTTTACAAACAATGAAGAAGGCGTGTATAGGATTTTAAAAGAATTGCTATAGACATTGAACACAGATATAAAGTAAAAGAGCTGATGAAATGTATATTGTTTTATTTCTTGTAATTCCTGCAATTATTTATTATATAGTTGGTGATGCAGTAGCAAAATGAGTATATGAGGAGCTAATAGAATATGAACAACATAAAAATGAGAAAATATAAATAAAAATCTAAATTTAAAAGGAGGAAAAGATATGAAGATAGTAGTCTTAGATGGGGATAGGGTAAATCCAGGTGATATCTCTTGGGATGGGTTTAAAGAACTGGGAGATTTAAAAGTACATGATATGGTATCTTTTAATTTAAAAGACAGTGATCTTATAATAGAGAAGATAGGTCATGCAGAAGCTATTCTTATAAATAAAACTCCTATAGATAGATTTATAATAGAATCAGCTCCAAATTTAAAATATATAGGAGTCATGGCTACTGGATATAATACTGTAGATTTGGAAGCTGCAAGAGATAAGGGGATAGTAGTTACAAATATTCCAACATATGGAACAGAAGCTGTAGCACAGATGACTTTTTCACTTCTTTTAGAACTTACAAATCATGTCGCTCACCACAATAAGGAAGTTAAAAGGGGTAGATGGAAAAAAGAAAGTGAATGGTGTTTTTGGGACATGCCTTTGATGGAGTTAAAAGGTAAAACAATGGGTATTATTGGTTTTGGTAGAATCGGTCAAAAAGTAGGAGAGATAGCAAAAGCTTTTGATATGAAAGTTTTATCTACAACAAGTCATGATAATAAATTGGATGAGGTGTTAAGAAATTCAGATATAATAAGTTTAAACTGCCCGCTTACAGAAGAGACTCGTGGAATTATAAATAAAAAATCAATAGCTAAGATGAAGGATGGAGCTATTCTTATAAATACAGCTAGGGGTGCTTTAGTTGTAGAAAAAGATTTAAAGGAGGCGCTTGATAGTGGTAAATTAAGAGGCGCTGGAGTTGATACAGTATCTGCTGAACCTATAAAAGATGATAACCCTCTCCTATCTTCAAAGAACACAATCATAACGCCACATATAGCTTGGGCACCTGTTGAGACACGTGCTAGACTTATGGCTCTAGCTGTGGAGAACCTAAGAAGTTTTTTAGATGGTGAGATAATAAACAAAGTAAACTAATCATAGGAGGAAAAATGTGAACTATAGAATTGAACATGACACTTTTGGTCAAATAAAGGTTGAAAAAAACAAGTATTGGGGAGCACAAACTCAAAGAAGCCTAGATAATTTTAAGATAGGTATAGAAAAGATGCCTATTGAAGTTATAAAGGCTTTTAGTATATTAAAAAAAGCAGCTGCAATTACAAATAATAAATTAGGCAAATTAGATGATGAAAAAAAGAATATAATAGTAAGGGTCTGTGATGAGATATTCCAAGGAAATCTGGACG
>CAZRHX010000045.1:5788-7404 GCA_964599855.1 uncultured Tissierella sp.
TAGTAGCCCGAAGAGCTAATGAACTGGTCTCTAAAGAATTAATCCATCCAAATGACCATGTAAATATGAGTCAAAGTTCAAATGATACATTTCCAACAGCTATGAATATTTCAGCCATAGTTGAAATAGAAGAGAGGCTGCTGCCTTCAATTAAAAGATTAAAAGAGACCTTTAAATCACTAGAAGAAGCCAATAAGGATATCATAAAAACAGGAAGAACTCATCTTCAAGATGCAGTGCCCTTATCTTTTGGTCAGGAAATAAGTGCCTGGAAATTTATGTTAGAAGAATCCATAAAAAACATAAATCTTTCTATAGATGCTCTAAGACCATTAGCTCTTGGTGGAACTGCAGTTGGCACAGGACTAAATTCTCCTGAAGGATTTTCTAAAGCCGTAGCTAGTGAGATAGAAAAGATAAGTGGGAAAAAGTTTTCTTCTTCAGAAAACAAATTCTACTCTCTGACCAGTAAGAGTGATTTTTCATTTGTACATGGTTCTTTAAAGGCCCTTTCAACAGATCTTTTAAAGATAGCAAATGATATAAGATGGCTGGCAAGTGGTCCCAGATGTGGCATAGGAGAGATAAGTTTACCTGAAAATGAACCTGGAAGTTCTATAATGCCTGGAAAAGTAAATCCAACTCAAAGTGAAGCTTTAACCATGGTGGTGGCTCAAGTTATGGGAAATGATACTTCTATTAGTTTTGGAGCATCCCAGGGAAATTTTCAACTCAATGTATTTATGCCTATGATAATCTATAATTTTCTTCAATCGGTCAGACTTTTAAAGGATGGAATTGATTCATTTAACAAGAATTGTGCAAAAGGAATAAAAGCCAATGAGCAAAAGATGCAAGAAAACCTAGAAAAGTCTCTTATGCTGGCAACATCTTTAAATCCTTATATAGGATATGAAAATGCAGCTAGAGTTTCAAAGCTTGCACATAAAGAAGCTATTACCTTAAGAGAAGCAGTAGTAAGGCTTGGCTATCTAAAAGAAGAAGAATTTGATAAAATTGTAGATCCTAAAAACATGATTTAAAAAATGCATCCAAAGAGTTTAAACTCTTTGGATGCATTTTAAATTTAAAATAATTCTTCAAGTGATTTATATTCCATACCAAAGGCTTGAGCAACAGCTTTATAAGTTATATTACCATCTGCTATATTTACTCCTTTAGATAGAGTTTCGTCTACTTTAACTGCTTCTTTCCAACCCATATTCGCTATCTTTAATGCGTAATTAAGCGTAACATTTGTAAGTGCAATCGTCGATGTCTGAGCTACAGCTCCTGGTATGTTTCCAACTGCATAGTGAGTTACACCATGCTTTACAAAGATTGGTTCATCATGACTTGTAGGAGCTTTTATTGTCTCTATACATCCACCTTGGTCTATAGCAACGTCTACTATGACGCTTCCTTTTTCCATTTTCTTAACCATTTCTTCAGTTACAACTTTTGGAGCTCTTGCTCCTGGAATAAGTACTGCTCCGACTACTAAATCTGCGCTTTCTACTGCTTTAGTTAGATTATAGTTATTAGAAAAAAGTGTTTCGACTCTTCCCATAAATACTTCGCCAAGGTAAGTCAATCTATTTATATCAATATCTAAT
>CAZRHX010000045.1:7414-10531 GCA_964599855.1 uncultured Tissierella sp.
CCTAGCTCCAATACCTATGGCACGTCTGACAGCTCCAGTTCCAACTATACCTCCGCCTACAACTACTACATGGGCTGGCGGAACTCCTGGTACTCCGTCTATAAGTTTACCTTTACCTCCACGGGTTTTTTCTAAATATATAGAACCTTGTTGAATAGCCATTCTTCCTGCAACTTCACTCATAGGTGTCAGCAGAGGAAGGGATCTATTTGGGAGTTGAACAGTTTCATAAGCGATTGCAGTCATTTTAGACTTTACAAGAGCCTTTGTAAGTTCTCCTTCATTTGCAAGATGTAGAAAAGCAAAGAGAATAAGATCTTCTCTAAAATACTTGTATTCTTCTTTTAAAGGTTCTTTTACTTTTAAAATCATCTTTGAACGATTCCATACATCAGAAGCTGAATCTAAAATCTCTGCTCCAAATTGTTCATATTCTTCATCTGAAAAACCGGCTCCTAGTCCTGCCCCAGTTTCTATAAATATAGTGTGTCCAGCTCTATTAAGAGTATCGACGCCTGCAGGTGTTAAAGAAACCCTGTTTTCTTGAGATTTTATCTCTTTTGGAACTCCAATTATCATTAAATTTTCCTCCTTTTTCTTTCTAAGACTATTCTATCATGAAATATAAATGTTTTCACTATTTTTAACATTTTTAATATAGATTATAAATGTTTTTTTAAAATATTATAAAAATAATTATAAAATAAATTATTTATAAAATTATCTATATTAGAGAAATAATAAATGACTTATGATATAATAGATAGTAGTTAATATATGATTAAAGAAAGGATTTTAAAATGGATAATAGACTAAACAGAATAAAGTTTATATTAGGAGATATAGTATTTATAAATCTAGCATACATATTGGCCTTATACATGAGATTTGAAAATATAAATGATCCTAAGTTTTTAATGTATTTTGATTTTTATTTAAAATCAGCCATCATTATAACTATAGTTAAACTCATAGTTTTTAACTTTTTTGATATGTATAATACATTGTGGAAATATGCAAGTATTAAAGAACTTAAAAATATAATTATAGCAATAGTTCTATCTAATACATTTGTTATAAGCTTATTGGTTATAAGTGGAAATAATTTTCCGAGATGGGTATATATATTAGTTCCTCTACTTGAAATGTTCTTTATTGGTGGAGTGAGATTTGGTTACAGAGTATTTGATAAAAACAATTTATTTGAAAGTTTTAAATATTCAAATAAAAAGAGAATACTTATCATAGGTGCAGGTGATGCAGGGGTTATGGTAATTCGTGAATTTAGAAATCATGAAAAGTTAAATTCAGAACCGGTTGCCATAATAGATGATGATCCTATTAAAAAAGGAAGTGTCATAAATGGTATAAAAGTAGTTGGAGGAAAAGATGATATAATTATGGTATCTGAGAGATACAATATAGACGAAATTATAATTGCTATGCCTTCTGCTTCGAAAGAAGAAATAAAAGAGATATTAGATATATGCAAAGAAACGAAATGTAAATTAAAAATCCTACCTGGAATATATGAACTGATAGATGAAAAAGTCAGTATAAAGGAAATCAGAGATGTAGAAATTTCAGATGTGTTAGGTAGAGAAGAAATAAAAGTAGACTTAGAAAAAATATGTTCCTATATCACAGGTAAAACTGTTATGATAACAGGTGCAGGTGGATCTATTGGATCAGAGCTATGCAGACAAATAGTAGGTTTCAAACCAAAGAGATTGATTCTCTTAGATATATATGAAAATAGTGTATATGACGTTCAGATGGAGTTAAATAGAAATTATCCTGATTTAAATCTACAGGTATATATAGGCTCTATAAGAGATAAAGAGAGGTTAGAAGAGATTTTTCTTATGGAAGAACCTCAAGTTATCTTCCACGCAGCAGCTCATAAACATGTTCCGCTTATGGAAGATAGTCCAAAAGAAGCTATAAAAAATAATACTTTTGGAACTCTTAACTTAGCACAGCTTTCAGACAAATATAATCTTGAAAGATTTGTTATGATATCAACTGATAAAGCTGTAAATCCTACAAATATAATGGGCGCTAGCAAAAGACTTTGTGAAATGATAATTCAATCTATAAATGTAGCTTCTAAAACTGAATTTGTAGCTGTAAGATTTGGAAATGTACTTGGAAGCAATGGAAGTGTAATCCCTCTATTTCAAAAGCAGATAGAAGAGGGAGGTCCTGTAACGGTTACTCATCCGGATATAATAAGATACTTTATGACGATTTCAGAAGCCGTTCAACTTGTAATACAAGCTGGATCGATGGCAAAGGGCGGGGAAGTGTTTGTACTTGATATGGGTGAACCAGTAAGAATTATGGATCTGGCAAAAGATGTTATAAGACTTTCAGGGCTTGAGCCTGATGTAGATATAGATATTAAGATAACAGGCCTTAGACCTGGTGAAAAGCTAATAGAAGAATTATTATTAGAAGAAGAGGGACTTTCCAATACTTCTCACAATAAGATATTTGTAGGGCAGCCTACCTTTATAGATTATAGGCTACTTTTAAAATCTTTAGATGAACTAGAAAGCTTGATGAAAGCAGGAGATATAGAAAAAATGATCTCTCAAGTCAAAACTATAGTTCCAACATATAAAGATAATAGAATAGTAAATAAGGAGATAGAAGATAAAAGAAAGAATATATAAGCAAAGACCCTCAAGTCTTCTTGAGGGTCTTTGTCTAAAGAATTGCTTATCTAAGTGACATAATTCCTGTAACTACTGGAATTAAAGCAGATAGAATAAAAATTGAAGCCAAGAATATAGCCATTTTTCGTTTCATTTTTTAACCACCTCTTTTAAATTTATCCATAGCTTAAATTTCTATAACTGCTGGATAAGAGTATTTTGTATAATAAAATCAACTGATACAAGTTTTCTATTTATAATTTAATTATATTATATTTTGAGAAAAATACAAGTAGAAGAGCTTAAAAAACATTTGACTAGTTAAGTTTAATAATATAAAATTATAAAGTTAATGTTAGAGAAAGGGAGAGAAAAAAAGATGCCAACTAAGTATATATTTGTAACTGGAGGAGTTGTATCATCCCTAGGGAAAGGGATAACAGCAGCAAGTCTAGGA
>CAZRHX010000046.1:0-2843 GCA_964599855.1 uncultured Tissierella sp.
TTTAGAAAGGAGTAAAATAATGAATTTACCCCATTTAGATATTGGTAATAAAAAAGCTCGTATCCCGATCATACAAGGCGGAATGGGCGTAGGAGTATCTTTATCAAGCTTAGCTTCAGCTGTTGCCAACGAAGGCGGCATAGGGGTCATATCGGGTGTTCAGATAGGCTTTAAAGAAGATGATTTTGATAAAAATACTAATCAAGCAAATATAAGAGCTTTAAAGAAAGAAATTAGAAGAGCTAGAGAGCTTAGCCCAGAGGGCATACTTGGAGTAAACTTAATGGTAGCAATAAATAATTATGACGAAATGGTTCTTGCTGCTGTAGAAGAGGGAATAGATTTAATAATTTCAGGAGCTGGATTTCCAAAAAATTTGCCTGATCTTGTAAAGGGAAGTGATGTAAAAATAGCACCAATAGCTTCTTCTCCAAAAGCTGCAGCTGTAATAACTAAACTTTGGTTAAGAAGATATGATTATCTTCCAGATTTAATTATTGTAGAGGGACCTGATGCTGGAGGTCATCTAGGATTTTCTCTAGATGAGCTAGGAGGAAAGGATTATCCCGAATTAGAAAAAATAGTAGAAGGTGTAATAGAAACTATAAAACCCTTTGAAGAAAAGAAAGGTAAAGAAATTCCCATTATAGCAGCAGGTGGCATATTTGATGGAAAAGATATAGCAAAATTTTTAAAAATGGGAGCAAATGGTGTTCAGATGGGAACAAGATTTGTAGCAACTGATGAGTGTGACGCATCTTTAGAATATAAAAATGCCTATATAGACTCTAAAAAAGAGGATATAGATTATATTTTAAGCCCTGTAGGAATGCCGGGGCAAGCTATAATAAACCCCTTTATGAAAAGAGTTACTTTAGAGAGAGAAAAAGTAACTAAATGTTACAATTGCCTTACACCTTGCAATCCTAAAACTACTCAATATTGTATTTCACAGGCTCTTATAAATTCTGTAGATGGTGACATTAAAGTTAACAGAAAAAGAAATAACCAGGAGATTAAGTTTTAAAGAATTATAGATTAGAAAAGATAGTAAGTGTTAAAGAATTAATGAATGAATTGATAGAAGATGTAGAAAAAAGTTAAGATATAATTAAAACATCCATAGAGGAAAACTCTTGAAAAAGGTTTGACTTCTATGGGTGTTTTTTATAATTAAACAAGCTTTTAATCTACTATGAGTGTTCCAACTACAATAGAGTGTAGTTTAGTAAGTTCTGTATCGGCCCTTGATGTTAATACTATGGGTGCTTTTGCTCCTACTATTATCCCAGCTGAATCAGCTCCGCCTAAAAATGTTAAAGATTTATAAAGTATATTTCCAGCTTCTATATCAGGAGCTAATAGTATATCTGTATCTCCTGCTACTTCACTTTCTATGCCTTTTATCTTAGCAGACTCTTTACTTACAGCATTATCTAATGCAAGCGGACCATCTACTATACAGTTTTTTATCTTGTCCTTTTTATTCATTTCAACTAGTTCTCCTGCATGAACTGTAGCTTCCATCTTGGGAGAGATTTTTTCTTTTGCAGCAAGCACTGCAACTTTAGGGGTTTTTATATTCAAACGGTTTAAAAATTCTACTGCATTTTCTATTATCTCTTTTTTTTGTTCAATATTTGGTGCTATATTCAGAGCTCCATCTGTTAGGAAAAACATTTTATGATATGAAGCCATGTGAAAAATAGCAATATGACTTATAAGCTTTTCAGTTCTGAGTCCTATTTCTTTATCTAAGACTTGTTCCATTATAATAGATGTATCTATAAGCCCTTTCATGAGGATACTAGCTTTTCCACTATTGACAAGTTTAGTAGCTTTCCTTGTTGCCAATATTTTATCTTTTTCATCTATTATTTCCACTCTATCTAAAGATAGCTTTATTTTTTTAGCAATTTTTTCTATTAACTCTTTATCCCCTACTAATAATGGATCTATAATCCCCTCATCTAATGCCAACTTGATAGAAAGTAGTAAGTTTTTGTCCTCAGCACAAGCAACTGATATTTTTTTAGCTGATCTTTTTTTTGCACGATCAATTAATTCTTCAAAATTTTTAATCATATTTACACCTCTTATATTAGTTTCATATCTTAACCTATTTCTACCCTAATTTATCTAGAATAGATATTTTAAAATATCTATATAAAAATACATCTAGTTTAAACTAGATGTATTTTTTAATTCTCTTCTATATTTTGTTCATTTTCTACTTCTGATTCTGGCTCAGTCTTTTCTTTTATTTCTTTTTCTTTTATTTTAATATTATATTTTGAAGGAGATATAGACTTAAGGGTTAACCCCTTTATATCTTCTATCTTTAAATCTACTTCATTTGTTCCAAGTGAGACTTCTTTTAAATCCGCATATAATTTTATATTATCTTTCGAAATATTGTTGAATATAGATTTGGATCCTTTTAAAAGAACTTTTACTTGGGAAGATATATCTTCTTTTTCAATTTCAAATTTTTCCTCTAAATTTCTAATATCTACTTCATCCGATAGAAATAGATATTCCTTTTCTACAATTTCCTCTACGCTATAACTTATACTGATCTTTTGCTTGGGATCAATAAGTTTTAATCCATCTGGAAGTGCAAGTTCTACCTCTATTGAGCTTTTACCTATAAAACTATTTATATCTACCGCTTTAGTCTTTATTTTTTTGAGTTTTGAAAAATCTCCACTTCCCTTGACTTTTACATTTGTTGGATATATTTTTATATCATTTATATTTATATTTTCAGGAAGTTCGTTTGTAGTTTCAAGCTCTATAGCTAGTGACATAGTTTTAGATATATTTATCTCTAAATCTACTAT
>CAZRHX010000046.1:2853-7308 GCA_964599855.1 uncultured Tissierella sp.
GACTTCTTGTTCTTCATCATTTAAAAGTTGAACTGGTACACTGCTAGTACTAGAATCAGTCCTGTCTGTTAAGTCTACTATTGCTCTAGCTTCCGATACTTCATTTACCAAAGTTCTAGGACCTTTTATAACTATATTTTGAATATTTTTATTTACTTCTTCTAAAATATATTCTTCAGGCAATTCTCCTACTGTCTGAACATTTACATTGACTTCTTTTGATATAACTTTATCAATTTTAAATAAAATTTCCTTTGGTTCAAAGTTTTCTAGTTTAACATTGGATGCTGTATTTTGTAATTTAATATTCACTGGAACTTTAGTTTCTCCTTCTGAATATCCTTCCAAATCAACTTCTGCTACTATATTTGATGAAGTAAATCTATCCATATCAGTTTTATTTCCTGAAACAGTTACATTTATAGTAGGAGCCTTAGGACTCATTACTACAAGATCTTGTCTATCCAAAGAAGTTATATTTGTAAGTGTCACATTCACATCTTTATAGTTTGTTGTTCTCACTGGATTTACTTCACTCATAACATAACTCCATAAAAATATTGCAATTAAAAGAGCAAAGAGTTTAACAGTCCAATTACCTTTTACTTTACTCATTTTTACCCCTCCATCTGTTTAAGAAGTTAATTGAGTCTGTATCTGGTTTATACATATCAAGAAGGATTCTTCTAAGCGTTTGTATATCTAAATATCTAGAAATTTTACCTTTTTCTGCAGTAGATATAGCTCCAGTTTCTTCGGAGACTACAATAGCTAAACTATCGGATTTTTCAGAAATACCTATTGCCGCTCTGTGTCTTGTTCCTAATTCTTTGCTGAGAGTGTTATCTTCAGTTAGAGGCAAAAAACATGCTGCTGCTTTTATTTTATCTTCTTTTATTATAACTGCTCCATCATGAAGAGGTGTATTTGGTATAAATATATTTATAAGAAGATCACTAGAAACAAAACCTTCTATAATAGTTCCAGTATCAGCAACTTCATTTAATCCTGTTTGTCTTTCTATTACTATAAGAGCTCCTATTTTTTGACGAGACAAAGATGCTATAGCCTCTATTAGCTCTTCAACAACTTCTGAAAGACTCTCCCCTCTTATTTCTATCAATGATTTTGTAAACACACTACTTCTACCTAAATATTCAAGTCCACGTCGAAGCTCTGGTTGAAATACTACCAATATAGCTATAGCACCTAAAGTCATTGCATTGCTGAGTATCCAGTTTATGGTAAAGAGTTCCATCCATTCACTTATTTTTGTCAATACAAGTAAAAATATTATTCCCTTTATAAGTTGTTCAGCCCTTGTTTCTTTTATAAGTGTGAATAATTTATAAAATATAACAGCTACAACTAAAATATCTATTACATCTCTCATACGAATATTGGTTAATACATTTGTTATATATTGCAATAGCATCACACCTTTAAATTATTTTTATCTATATATCATTATATATGAAAGTCCATACTAAAGAAAATAATATTATTCATAACTCAATGTATTCATACTGTCTTCTTGAGATTTTTTTATCCTAGCTTTAACATTTTCGTTTAACTCTATATCTAAATCTCCCTCTAAAACATCATTTGTAGGAAGGATTCTATATTTAGAAATACCGTTCTCATTATATTTATCTACCCATGTAGGTAAAAAATTGACTTCTTTAATAATAGTTTCATCTTTTTTAATATCTTTTTCTATATCAACTTCTACCATTACTCCATCTTCGGTAAAAGTGTTTCCCATTGTCTCTTCTCTTTGGTTAGAAAAAAAGTTGCCCATAGAGTATATTATAAAATTGTCTTTACCGTCTTTTTCTACTATCTCCGAACCTTGAAGTACATGTGGATGGCTTCCAAAGACTATATTGGCTCCCCAGTTCACCATTTTATGAGCTAGATCTATTTGAAAATCATTTGCCTGTCTTTGATACTCCACTCCCCAATGAGTTGAGACTACAACTACATCTACTTCTTTTTTTATACCTTCTATATCTTCTTTGATTTTTTCTTCATCTATTAAATTTATCATATAGGAAAGTTCTTCTTCACTTAAGTACATATCCAATCCATTGAGCCCATAAGTATACGCTAAAAATCCTAATTTTATTCCATTTTTTTCTTCTATTAAAAACTCTTTTTCCTTATCCTTATAAGTTCCTGCAGATTTCAAACCAAATTCTTCTATATAATTTAAAGTATTTATTATTCCATCCTTCCCTTGATCTAGTGAATGATTATTGGCAGTAGAAAGTATATCAAAACCAGTATCTTCTAAAGCAATTAATGTTTCTTTAGGACTATTAAACTGTGGAAAACCTGAAAACTTCCTATCATTTCCTGCTGTTACAGTTTCAAAGTTTGCAATAGAAATATCTGCATCAGATATATGTTTTTTCACATATTTAAAACTATCTGTAAAGTCATAACTCCCATCTCCTAAATATGCAGCTTTTACTTGTGGCATATGAAACATTATATCTCCTACAGATAAAACCTTTATACTTGAAGTTTTAGGATCCATTGGTTTTTCTTTATCTCTTATCTTTTCTTTAGAAATCTTGTTGGTATCTTCATTATTTAATCCCGTACTATATAATGATTTACTACCATTGATTAAAAAACCTGTACCTTTATATAATATAGGGATTAAAATCAAAATAAATAAAACAAGAACTATTCTTCTTCTTCTGATAATCTTTTTTCTATTGTTTTCAGCTCTTCTATTTTTTTTACTCATATCTTTCTCCTTTATAAAACTATTTTTATCCTATTCTTAAACTCATTTTATACTTTATGAAGAGTATTTTCAATCTTTCTTTTTTAAAATATTTTATACTTAAAGCATGAAGAAAAAAAGACAAGAATCATAAAAGATTCTTATCCTTTTTTTAATATGTTTTCATCTATATATTTTTCTACATCTTTTGCTGTTGAAAGATTTAATATTACATCAATATGCTTCTCTATTTCCTTTTTAGATGTATCTCTTATTTCACTTCTCGCTCTTAAAATAGAGCCTGAGCTCATACTAAATTCATCTAAACCCATAGCTAGAAGTAATGGAACAAGCTTTTTATCTCCTGCTACTTCACCACACATGCCAACCCATATACCTTCTTTGTGACCTCCATCTATAGTCATTTTTATAAGTCTTAAGACTGCTGGATGGTATTGAGTGTAAAGATGTGATATATTTTGATTTCCTCTATCTACAGCAGTAGTATATTGTATTAAATCGTTTGTACCTATGCTGAAAAAATCCACTTCCTTTGCAAACGCCCGAGCATGAATTGCAACTGCTGGTATCTCTACCATTATACCTATTTCAACATCTTCAGAAAAAGGAATCTCTTCTTTTTTAAGTTCTTTTCTGACTTCTTTTGCTATTTTCTTGGCATCTCTTACTTCTTCTATACTAGATATCATAGGAAACATTATCTTTAAACTTCCATAGTTACTTGCCCTATATATAGCTCTAAGCTGAGTCTTTAATATTTCAGGTCTATCAAGTCCTACTCTTATAGCTCTATATCCTAAAAATGGATTCATTTCCTTAGGTAAGTTTAAATAAGATATTTCTTTATCTCCACCTACATCCAATGTTCTTATAATCAATGGTTTGTTTTTTAATTTAATAGCTACCTCCTTGTAGGCTTCAAACTGTTCATCTTCTGTAGGAAGAGCATCCTTATCCATGTACAGAAACTCACTCCTAAAAAGACCTACCCCTTCTCCATCTTTTTCTAAAACTTTATCTACATCAGACGGCGTACCTATATTTCCTACAATTTCTACTCTATGACCATCCTTAGATCGACTTTCTTTTCCTATCATATCTTTTAATTGTTCTTTTAATAGATTTTCTTCTTGAAATTTATTTCTATAAAAATCTAATTCTTCTTTTGTTGGATTTAATATAATCTCTCCATTATCCCCATCTATAATTATTGTATCTCCATGTTTTACTTTTTTTGTTATATTTTCAATTCCAGCTATAGCTGGAATCTCTAAAGTTCTAGCTATTATAGATGTATGAGAGGTTCTACCACCTAGTTCAGTGACAAGTCCTACTACCATATTCTTGTTCATGCTAGCTGTATCTGAAGGTGTTAAATCTTCTGCTACTATAATAGATCTTTCATCAATTGATAAAAGATCTATATTCTCTTTATTTAAAAGAATTCTTAAAACTCTATGGGATACATCCTTTAGATCTACTGCTCTTGCTTTTAAATACTCATCTTCAATATTTTCAAATAAAGCTATAAAAGCATCGGCTGTTTCTTTTACAGCCGATTCTGAGTTTATTTTTTCATTCTTTATTTTGTCTTCTACGCCTTTAATAAACTCAGGGTCTTCTAACATCATTTTATGAGCTGAAAAGATTTCTGCTTCTTTTTCTCCAATGGTTTTTATTGTACTATCGTATAGACA
>CAZRHX010000046.1:7318-10352 GCA_964599855.1 uncultured Tissierella sp.
AGTTCCTTTTTAGCTTTTTCCATAGCATCATTAAAACGCCTTAATTCTAAGTTTAAATCCTCTATCTTCTTTTTTTCTATCTCAAGTTTAACTTGCTTATATAAGAATATCTTACCTATAGCAATTCCAGGTGAAGTCCCTAGTCCTTTCATTTTAACACTCCTATTCTTTCATACTTTTTATAAGTTCAACTAAAGAATTTACTGCTTCTTTCTCATCGTCACCTTCTGCTTCTATTATCAAAATATCATCTTTTGAAGCTCCCATACTTAAAACGCCCATAATACTTTTAGCATTGTATCTTTGTTCTTCTTTGATTAAAGTTATTTCACTTTTGTAATTAGTAGCTTCCTTTACAAAGATTGATGCAGGTCTAGCATGTAATCCAGTTTTATTTTCTAATTTAACTTTCTCTTTATACATAATTAAATAACCCCCTATAAATTTATTTTAAATATTTTGCTTAATTATATCTATACACAAACCTATACCCTCATATTAATATAGATTCCACATCTCAATCTATTCTAAACTTATTTTCATAATTTTCTTTAATTAGGATTACTTTTATAAAAAACACGTTCTAGAACATGTTTTTTTGCTTTTAGTATTTTATGAACATTTGTCTTTTTACCTTACATATTGGACAAATTTCTTCTTCTCCAGTTAAAGATATATAACCACATACTGGGCATAAATACATCTCTTCATTTTCTAAGTCTTTTCCGCTATCTACTGCTTCTTTTGCAATTGTAAATAAATCTGCATGTACCTGCTCTGCTTCTATAGCATATTTCATTGCTCTTATTGCAGTTTTTTCTTCTTGAAGTTCTGCAGCAGCTATATATGTTGGATACATTTGAGTCACTTCAAATAGTTCTCCATCAATTGCTCCTTGAAGATTTTCAGAAGTATTGGTTAAGCCAAATCCTGCCATTGAAGTTACAGCAAAATCTCCACTAATATCTTTTAAAGCATTAAAATGAAGAGTAGCATGTACTTGTTCTGCATCTGATGTACAGAAAAATAATCTAGATACATTTTCAAAACCTTCTTTCTTAGCTTTTTCACCCCAAATTCTATATCTCATATGCGCCATACTTTCTCCACCAAAAGCAGATCTTAAATTAGCTTGTGTCATATCGTTCATAGATAAACTCCTCCTTTTATTATTTATATCTATAGATACAAATAATAATATTTTATGTATGTATCAATTATAAGCTATTTTCATATCTTTTGAAAGTTAAAATTTAAATATAATTCCTATTATTGCAGCTCCGGCTATATAGATAATAGGATGTTTGTTATATTTATTTATTAAATATAACATAATAAAAAATAGCAATATCTCTTTAGTATTGAAAATTTCCAATAAACTATTCTGGACAAAATATCTATCTAGATTAAATAGAGTTAACTTAGCAACTTCAAATCCTGCAGCTCCAATTAAACCTGCAACAGCTGGTCTTATACCATAAAAAGCTGATTGAACTATATGTTCCTCACTAAATTTAGAAAAATAATGAGCAATAAATAATATTATAATTATGGAAGGTGTTATCAGTCCCAAGCTTGCAATTATTCCTCCAAATAAACCAGCTGTTCCATTTCCAACAAAAGTGGCAGTATTTACTCCTATAGGGCCTGGTGTTGATTCAGATATAGCTATCATATTTATAAGCTCCTCTGAAGTAATCCAACCATATGTTGACACCAATTCTTGTAAAAATGGTAGAGTAGCAAGACCTCCGCCAACTGAAAAAAGGCCTATCTTAAAAAATACAAAAAATAATTTTAAATAAATCATCTATCTTTTCTCCTCTAAATCTATATTTCTAAACTTTAATATACCTACTAAAGCAGATGATACAACTGCTATAATAGGAGAAAGTTTTAAAAAAGCTATAATTATAAATGCCAATATAAAAAGTATTATTCCATAATTATCTTTAACAGATTGTTTAAACATATTTTTTACTGTAATTGCAATAAGAGCTACAACTACTACCTGAATTCCATTAAATGCATATTGAACTGTTCTAATATCTTGAAATTCTTTAAAAAACTTAGCTATTATACTTATAAAAATAAGTGAAGGAGCTACAAGACCCAGTGTAGCAATTATAGCCCCCATTACACCTTTTCTCTTATATCCTATAAAGGTCGCAGTATTTACTGCTATAATCCCAGGTGTACATTGTCCAATAGCATAATAATCTATAATCTCTTCATCAGTTGCCCAATTTCTTTTTTCCACTATCTCTTTTTGAATAATCGGAAGCATAGCATAACCGCCACCAAATGTAAAAGCACCCATACGAAAAAATATTATAAATATATTCCATAATTCTTTCAATTTTTCACCTTCTTTGAATTTTCTAAATATATATTTAACTATATAAGATAAGATAAAGAACTATTTTTTATTAAAACCTATTTTATCTTTCTTATATCTAACATAATATCATGTTATATAGTTAAATTAAAATTTCGCATAAAAAATTATTAAGTAAAAAAGGTACTAGAGTTTTATCCTCTAGTACCTTTTTTTACTATATTTATCTCTTTGCTAATGCTTTATCAAGTTGATATAAAGCACTCCATTTTCCATCTATTCTCTTTAGTTTAGATATTATGTCTTTCATACTAGCTTCTTCTTCTACTTGCTCTTCTATAAACCATTGTAAGAATTGTAGAGTAGGGTAATCTTTTTCTTCTGTTGCTAAGTCTAAAAGATTGTTAATTTTAGAAGTAACTAATTCTTCATGAGCTAGCGCTTCTTCAAATACTTCTAAGAATGAATTATAATGATTTTTAGGCTCTGTCATAGCTTGCATTGTAACTCTTCCATCTATATCATTTATAAAATCATAAAATTTCATAGCGTGTTCATATTCTTCTTTAGATTGTTCATGTAAAAAGTGAGAAAATCCATCCATATCTTCTGAATCACAATATGAAGCCATAGCCATATAGTAGTATCCTGATAATAATTCAAAGTTAAATTGATCATTTAATGCTGTTAATAATT
>CAZRHX010000047.1:0-7583 GCA_964599855.1 uncultured Tissierella sp.
AGACTGCTCTACTTTTGAAGAGGCAGAAGAAGCATATAGATTGGGATTTGACTGTATAGGTACTACTCTTAGAGGTTATACCGAATATACTAAAGATGAAAAGATACCTGATTTAGAATTGACAGAGAAACTTGTAAAAAGCTTTGATATTCCAATTATTGCAGAAGGTGGTATATGGACAGTTGAGGATCTTCAAAATGTATATAAACTTGGAGCCTATACTGCCGTTGTAGGTACTGCTATAACTAGACCTATGGATATAACAAGGAGATTTGTAAATGCTATAGAAGAAAATCAATAAAGATGATTCTAAAGGATGATTGTGATGAAGATACTAGCTATAGATATTGGTGGAACAAAGATAAAGTCCTGTATTTCAGATAGAGATGGAAATATAGAGAGTTTTAAAGAAAGAGATACAGAAAGTCAAAAGGGTGGAAAGGCTTTAGTTGAAAAATTGATAGAGATAATAAAAGAATATGATGGGTTTGACTCTATAGGTATAAGTACAGCAGGCCAAGTCCATAGTGAAGAAGGATACATAATATATGCCAATGAAAATATCCCAGACTATACTGGTATCAGACTCAAGGAGATTTTAGAAGATATATTTAAAGTAGAGGTTAAGGTGGAAAATGATGTAAATGCTGCGGCCCTTGGTGAAAAATATTTTGGAGCTGCAAAGGAGTATAGAGATTTCCTCTGTCTGACCTATGGAACTGGAATAGGAGGGGCTATAGTCTTAGATTCTACTTTACATAAGGGGCATAAGGGAATCGCAGCAGAATTTGGACATATAGTAACTCATGCCTGTAAAGAAACTCATAGGAAAGGATATTATGAAAATTATGCATCAACAAGAGCCTTAGTAGATAAAGCTAAAAAAATATCACCAGACTATTCAAATGGGAAGATCATATTTGAAAAATTTGAAGATGGAGACCTTGAGCTTTTAAAACTTGTGGAGGATTGGATATTTGAAGTTGCCTTGGGTTTAGTATCTTTAGTTCATATCTTTAACCCTTCCACCATAGTTCTAGGTGGGGGCATTATGGAGCAAGAGAGAATAGTTGACATGGTGGATAAAAGAGTAAAAACTATGGTTTTACATAGTTTTTCAGAAGTAAATATAATAAAAGCTCGTCTGGGAAACAAAGCAGGACTTCTAGGTGCAGTGAGTTTACATTTAGATAAATAAAAAGAAGTTGCTTTTTAAAAGCAACTTCTTTTTATTTATCTAAATTTATTTTTCTCCTTCTTTTACTTCTTCTCCTTCTTTTACTTCTTTTACTTCTTTTGTATTTGTATCAGCTAGATTATTAGTTATATCGTATTCTTTAACTTTTTCTGAATACCATGCATTGAAGGCCTCAGGCATCTTTGCATCTTCTAGTGTTGCTCTTATATCATCTTTATTTTCATCTAAGCTTGTTGTTTTAGCTTCTTTTTTAGCATTTACTATTATTATATGGTAGCCATTTTCAGTTTTAATAGGTTTGCTTATTTCTCCTACCTTCATAGCAAAAGCTGCTTCTTCAAACTCAGGTACCATTTTTCCTCTATCAAAGAATCCAAGGTCTCCACCATTGTCTTTACTTCCTGGATCTATTGAATATTCTTTTGCAAGTTTTACTCTATCTTCTCCATCTACAAGTTTCTTCCTCACTTCTTTAGCTTTTTCTTCAGTTTCTACAAGTATGTGACTTGCATCTACTTGTTCTTTTTGACCAAAGCTTTCTTTATTTTCTTCATAGTATTTAGCTATTTCTTCATCAGTAACCTTTAAGTCAGAAGCTAAAAGTTTTTTAAGAGCAAGAGTTCTTTCTATCTCTTCTTTTACTTCTTTTTCGTCTACATTAGAATTTGCCATTGCTGCATCTAATTGTTCTTTTCCGCCATATTGTTCTTCCATAGTTTTGAATTCTTTATCTATTTTTTTAGAATCAATTTCCACATCGGATTTTTTTATTTCTGCTTCAATGACTTTTTCACTTATCAATGCGTTTAAAGTTTCGTCTCCGTATCTTTCAACTAAGAGTTCGTGAAATTCTTTCTCTGTTATCTCTGTGTCTCCTACCACAGCTACAGCCTTTTTATCGTCAGTAGTACATGCAGTCAGACTAAAAGCTAAAAGCAAAATAAATGGCAATACTATGTATTTTGCATTCTTAAATTTTTTCATCATATATTACTCCTTTATAATTTATTTAGGTTTTTATATTTTATTATTTAACCTTATATATAAATATACCACAAAAGAGACTATTAATTGTGGTATATTTATGTAAATTTAATTTATTTGATTTTTTTTCTTATTAATTTAGATACTTCTCCTACAATTAGTGGAATAAATGCAAATGGAAGAACTATCTTCCAATCAGCCCATCCCATAGGGAAAGTGTCGAATATTGGTTGTAAAAATGGTATATAGATTACTGCAATTGTAAGTCCAAATGAAAACAGCGTTCCATATATCAAGGTCATATTTGTGAATAGTCCTATTTCAAATATAGAATGTGTCTGTGATCTAACTGAATAAGATCTTAGAAGTTCAGCCAAGATCAAGGTTGTAAAGGCTATAGTACGTGCTTCTTCTATATTGTCTGGATAGGATTTTAAAGCTATTAAGTATGCAGCCAGTGTAGTTCCACCTATTGCAATACTTTGAATTATTATTCTTGTTACAAGATCTTTATTTAATAGAGGCTCTTTAGGATCTCTAGGTTTTTTCTGCATTATATCAGGATCGCCTTTTTCCGTTCCAAGTGCTAGAGCTGGGAAGCTATCTGTAACCAAGTTTAGCCATAGTAGTTGGATGGGAAGAAGAGGTATTGGTATTCCCATGAGTATACTCGTAAATATAAGTATTATCTCACCGATATTACATGAAAGTAGGAAGTAAACAAATTTTCTTATATTGTCATAGATTACTCTTCCTTCTTCTACAGCTGCGACTATACTTGAAAAGTTATCGTCTGTAAGAATTAACTCGGCTGTATTTTTAGCAACATCTGTACCTGTTATACCCATTGCAACACCGATGTCTGCTTTTTTAAGTGCTGGTGCATCGTTTACTCCATCACCTGTCATAGCTGTAACATTTCCATTTCTCTTTAAGGCTTCTACTATTCTGACCTTGTGATCAGGTGAAACTCTTGCAAATACCTTTGTTGTCTTAACTCTCTCTTGAAGTTCTGCATCATTTAAACTATCTAACTCTGAACCCATTATGGCTTCACTTTCTTTTTGAGCTAGTCCCAATTCTTTTGCTATTGCAAATGCGGTTTCTTTGTAGTCACCTGTTATCATTATAGTTTGAATGCCTGCGTCTTTACATTTAGCTATAGCTTCTTTTGCTTCAGGTCTTGCAGGGTCGATCATTCCTACCAGTCCAACTAAAGTCATATCACTTTCGACTTCTTTGCTCTCTATAGTATCTGGAAGAGCAGTATATTCTTTATATGCAAATGCTAAAACTCTTAAAGCTTCTTTTGAAAACTTACTGTTCATGGCCATTATATCTTTTCTTAAATCTGAATCAAAAGGGAGTACTTGTCCATTTATGCTTATATGGGAACATTTATCCATTATGATATCTGGAGCACCTTTTGTAAATGAAACTATTTTTCCAGGTAGATAATCCTTGTGGAAGGTGGTCATCATTTTTCTTTCACTGTCAAAAGGTATTTCTTCAACTCTTGGATAAGTTTTGTTTATATGGCTTCGAGTGATACCAGCTTTTGTTCCAAGTGTTATAAGGGAACCTTCTGTAGGGTCTCCTATTACATTGTAGCCGCCTTCATTTGTTTCTATCTCAGCATCATTTGAAAGTGTTGCTATAGAGAGAAGTGTCTTTAAACCTGGCAGGGAATCTGGATCTAAAGCTTGCCCTTCTATATTAAACTCGCCCTTAGGAGAGTAACCAGTTCCGCTTATATCTATTGTAGTGTTATCTGCATAGACCTTTACTACTGTCATTTCATTTTGAGTTAGTGTACCAGTTTTATCAGAACAGATCACTGTAGTACTTCCTAGAGTTTCAACTGCAAGAAGCTTTTTAACTATAGCATGACGTTTTACCATTCTGTTCATTCCCAGTGCTAATACTATAGTAACTATAGCAGGAAGACCTTCAGGAATAGCGGCTACAGCAAGTGATATTGCAATCATAAGCATCTCTAGAACACCGTTGCCTTGTAATATACCTACACCAAATACTATAATACATATTATTATGGTGGCAATACCAAGTACTTTTCCAAGTCCATTTAATTGCTTTTGCAGAGGTGTTACCTCTGTCGGCGAGGTCTGTATAGCTGTTGCTATCTTTCCTATTTCTGTATCATGAGCAGTTCCAACAACTATAGATTTCGCTCTACCATAGGTTACAATGGTACTCATATATCCCATGTTCTTTCTATCTCCTAGGGATACCTCTTCTGTATATTCTGCTTGGCTAGATTTATCAACGGGAACAGATTCACCTGTAAGAGAAGCTTCTTCTATCTTTAGATTAGAACTTTCTGTAAATCTTAAGTCAGCTGGCATAATATCACCAGCATCTAGAAGTACAATGTCTCCAGGAACTAAAGTATCAGCGTTTACAATAGATGTTTGACCATTTCTTATAACCTTAGCTGTGGGAGATGACATTTTTTTAAGTGCGTCGAGACTTTTTTCAGCCTTACCTTCTTGATATACTCCTAAAAATGCGTTTAATACAACTATAGCCAGTATAACTATAGCATCAGTACGTTCTCCTACAAATACGGATATGATTGCTGCCGCTATTAAGATAAGTACTAAGAAATCAGCAAACTGAGCTAATATTCTAGAAAGCAGACTCTTCTTTTTTTCTTCTTTTAAAGAGTTGGGTCCATATTTTTCAAGACGGGCTTCCACTTGAGCGTCTGTCAAGCCTTTTTCTAAGTCTGTTTCTAATTCTTCCAGTACTTGTGCTTTACTTTTCAGATACCATTTCATTTATAATCCTCCTTTTTCAATTTCTTATTATTAAACACAGGGAATAAAAAAAGACCTTTGTTTAGAGTATTAGACTAAACAAAGGTCTTGCTTCCTAATAGTAGGTAATTAGCCGGGACTTGTCCGTATTGACGACTAATATTTTGTAAGCTACTCCCCTTTATATATGACTATATTATATACTATAAATTTTATAATATCAATTAATAAAACAAAATTTAAATTAATATTATTAATTGACATAAGGTCTATAGTGGTAGATAATTTAGATATGGTAAGTTAAATAGGAGGTAGGAAACAATGGGAATTAAATTTTGCTCACTATCGAGTGGTAGTAGTGGCAATTGTCAATATATAGAGACGGATAATTCGAAGATTTTAGTAGATAGTGGTTTTAGTGGTAAGAGAACTCAAGAGCTACTTAAATCCATAGGTGTATGTCCAACTGAGCTGGATGCAATACTTGTAACACACGAACATTCAGATCATATAAAGGGGGTAGGTGTACTTTCTAGGAGATTTGATATACCTATATATGCCAATGTCAATACATGGCTTGGGATGGACGGGAAGATTGGAGCCATAAAGGAGAAAAATACAAAGATATTTACTACAGATGATTTTTTTGAACTTAAGGATCTAGCAATTTATCCAGTGGCTACATTCCACGATGCAAATGAACCGGTAGGCTATATCTTATATAATAAGGATAAAAAAATAAGCATAGTTACCGATACGGGATTTATAAGTGACAATATAATGAAAGAAATTAAGGATTCTAATCTTTACTTTTTGGAGTCAAACCATGATGAGTTTATGTTAAAGGAAGGACTGTATCCTTGGCATCTTAAAAGAAGAATCTTAAGTGCTCATGGACATCTTTCCAATGAAGATGCAGGTGTAACTCTTTCAAACCTATTGAAAGGGTCTGGCGAAAAGGTAATACTTGGTCATTTGAGTCAAGATAACAATGTGCCAGAGCTTGCCATAAGTACTGTTACAGATATTTTAACAAAGAAAGGCTTAGATGTAGAAAAAGATATAGACCTAGGACTTTCATTTAGGGATAGAACTACTTGTGTTTATGAATTTTAGGAGGATCATATGAGAATACTATTGACAAATGATGATGGAATAATGGCGGAAGGAATATATACTTTGGCTAAAGAATTAGAAAAGAAACATGAAGTTATAATAATAGCACCAGATAGTGAGAGAAGTGCTCAAAGTCAGGCTATAACACTGGGAAGTGCTTTAATAATAAAAGAAGTGCAGATAAATGATTTGAAAAACATTTCCTATAGTGTTTCAGGAACTCCAGCAGATTGTGTAAGAGTAGGATTTGATAAACTTATAGAAGAAGATGTAGATATAGTTATATCTGGAATCAATAGAGGTTTAAATGCTGGAATGGATATACTATATTCAGGAACGGTTTCAGCTGCCATAGAGGCAAATGTATATAAGAAACCTTCAATTGCAGTTTCAGCAGAAGTAAAGAACGGAAAGTGTAGATTTGATCTAGCTGCAAAATATGTTTCTAGTGTATTAGATAAGACTAAGGATCAGCATAAGTATTCTACTATACTTTTAAACCTGAATATACCATATACAAAAGAAGAACCTAAGGGCATAAAGGTATGTAGGATAGGAGATACCATACTTGACTATTATGTGATGAAGATTTCAGAAGAAGGCATAAAATCGCTACAAGTAGATGGAAGAAGCAAGATAGAATATACAAATGGAACAGATAGATACTTTTTAAATGATGGATATGTAACACTGACACCACTACATTATGATTTAACAAACTTTGAACTCTTAGATAGGGTCCAAGAGTGGATGATTTAAGATTTGTATAAAAAAATGGAGGTTATATAATTTATGGGAAATATATTAATTGGTCTAATAGTACTTGTCTTTGCAATTGTTTTACAGATTTCTCTTTCGCAGAAAGAAGATAAAAAACTGGGTTTGATTTTACCGGCCTTGGGCCTAGTTTTTGCTATAGCTAGAATCTTTACTATTTCAATATCAGCAAGCACAACAGTTGGTCAAGTTCTAGGACGTGGACTTTCAGCCTTCTTACTTTCAAGTGTGCCTTCAATTATTTTGATTACAATCTATATTTGGTTTAGGGGAAAGATAAAAGAAAATGAAGAACTAGAAAATATTAATCTGTAGGAGCAGGAGTAATTTTATGAATATCCATATAATAGCAGTAGGAAAGATAAAAGAAAAACATATAAGAGAAGGAATAAATGAGTTTTCTAAAAGACTCTCCAGATATACCAAGTTAAAGATAATAGAAATAGCTGATGAAAAAGCTCCTGAAAATTTATCACAAAAAGATATGGCAAAAGTAATGGAAAAAGAGGGAGAGAAGATAATAAGCAAGATCCCCCCCAATTCCTTTGTCATTTCCCTAGTCATAGAAGGAAAGCAGATTTCTTCGGAGTCCTTGTCTAAAAAGATGGAGGATATAATGGTGGGTGGAATAAATGATATAAGCTTTATAATAGGGGGTTCCTTGGGACTCTCTAATAAGGTTAAGGGGATAAGCGATTTTAAACTCTCCTTTTCTAAAATGACCTTCC
>CAZRHX010000047.1:7600-10103 GCA_964599855.1 uncultured Tissierella sp.
TGAGGCTGATTCTCCTTGAACAAATCTATAGGTCTTTTAGGATAATGAAAAATGAACCATATCATAAGTAAATACAAAATTTATAAGATTTATTAAAATTGAATAAAAGTATACAAAAATTTGAATTAATTTTAATGATAAAAAACTTATATAACTGATACAATGAATATGTATATTTTTTATCTAAGAATTATAAATATTTATAAAGTATTTTAAATATTATATAAATTCTAGGTAAGATAATACGATATAAAAAAATGGGGGAATTGATTTGAAAAAACACAGTAAAATTTTATCTTTTCTTTTAGCCGTATCCATGCTATTACCAGGGATAGCAAAAGCAGCTCCAACAATAGAAGATTTACAGATTACAAGACTTGCAGGAACAGGCAGAATACAGACTGCAATTGAGGTAAGTAAAAAAGCTTACGAAACATCAAATACAGTAGTATTAGCTGGATATAATGGAGAAGTAGATGCACTAACAGGAACGCTACTAGCAGCAGCTAAAGATGCTCCACTACTTTTAACGCTTAAAGATAGAGTTAATCCAGACTTAAAAGCTGAGCTAAAAAGATTAAATGTAAAGAATGTATATATTCTTGGTGGAGAAACAGTAGTTAATAAATCAGTAGAAACTGAACTTGCTAAGACATATACAGTAAAAAGAGTGTCAGGAAAAAATAGAGAAGCAACAGCAGTTGCAGTAGCTAATGAAGTTAAAGGTAAAACAAACCATGTATTTTTAGCTAAAGGATACGGTATCTTAGCAGACGCCCTAGCAATAGGGCCTGTAGCAGCTATAAAAGATATGCCAGTACTTTTAACTCAAACGAATAAATTATCACAGACAACAATAGATGCAATGAGGGATTTAGAAGTTACTCATGTAACTATAGTAGGTGGAACTGGAGCAATTAAAGAAAACGTAGAAAACCAATTAAAAACAAAATACACAGTAGATAGGATAAGTGGATCTAATAGGGTGCTAACAGCTTTAGCAATAGCGGACAAGTTTTTTACAGATCCTAAAGAAGTCTTAATAGCAAATGGCTATGTATTTGCAGATGCTTTAGTAGGTGGATATTTTGGAGCTAAAATAAATGCACCAATCTTGTTAACAAATTTTAATAAGATTTCTATGGATACGTTAAATTATATAAAAAACAATGTTGAGACATCTTATGTACTAGGTGGGAACAGTGTAGTAAGTGAAGGTGTGTATAATGAAAGTAGACAAGCTTTAAAAGAAAGTTTAGCGAAAAAAGCATTAGAAAAGGCAGAAAGAAGTAAAACACAAGTTGATGTAGATGCAGCTAAAGTTTTAATAGACTCATTACCAAAGAGTGAAGTTAAAGATAAATTATTATCAAGGCTGGAAGTATTACAAATAGAGCTATATAAATTAAAGTTAACAGATACAATATCAGCAATCAAATATGTAAAAGTATCTACAGATGGATCAGATGTAGAATCTATAGATAAATGGACAACTCAAGAAGAAAAGGCAGCTCTAGAAAATGCAGTATTAGCAGCATCAGAATTATTAACTGATAGAAAATTTGATTTTTCTGTTGATAAACAAAAAACTATAGAATTATCAAAACCTTTTAACGGCTTTACAAATGGTGGGAAATGGTCTGTAGAAGATGAATCAATTTTAAAAATTAATGGACAGGGCATTTCGATGATTGTTGACTCTAATGGAGCGAGACAGATAGTTTTTGTTGAACTATTAGGGTTGAAGCAAGGTTATAGCAACTTGAATTTTATAAATTCCTCAGGAAATGTTACAAGCACCTCAATTATAAAAGTAATTGACAAATCTGTATCAGAAGTATCACAAGAAAAAGTTTATTCAGCAACTATAATGCTAGAAGAAGCAATTCAAATATACAAGGATGCGCAAAAACTTGGTTCAAAACAAGTTGATAAAACTGCTTTAAAAACTGTGATATCAGAAGTTGAATATGTAGCAGTATCAACAGATGGTTTAGACATTCAATCAACAGATAAATGGACAACTCAAGCAGATAAAATAAAATTTGAAAGCGCAATAGTAGCAGCTCAATTAGTAGTAGATAATAAGTATACAACTGAAAATGAAGTTGTTGAAGGATTGAAATATTTAAAAACAGCGGTAACAGCTTATAATCAATCACAAAAATATGGAACTAAAGAAGTTGGAGCTGAAGAAGCTTTACAAGCAGCAAGAACAGCAGTAGTAAAAGCTGAAGAAAGTAAAATCCAAGGAGATGTAGATTTAGCTCAAAAGTTAGTTTCAAATTTAATGAGTGAAAAGTATAAAAATACTTTACAGGAAAGGTTAGACGCTGTTCAGGAAATAATAAATTCAGAAGAAGAATCACATAAGCCTGATACAACTCCACCAACAATTGAAAGTGTAATTGTAGATAAAAAGGTAGTAAATCCAAGAGATGTTATAACAGCTACTATCAATGCAACAGATGATCTTTCAGGAATTAATTATATTAATGTACAA